>CANHUK010000057.1 GCA_947463755.1 Chitinophagaceae bacterium | reverse complement strand
AGGACCGAATGAACTCAGCGAGTAGAACGACTGGTCGGTGTCGAACCAGCGATGGTCGATCCCGGCGAGGAGATCCCAGCGATCCGTCAGTTTTACCTTGCCATAAGCTTCCGCGAACCCGCTGCGTCCTTCATATTGCTCGCGGCTGTACTTCGCGAATCCGCCGACATGCAATGAGTCATCAAGATAGATGCGGCGCAGGTATCCCTGCTGTACATTCGCATGCAGACTGAATCGCTCTGCCTTGAAGTCGATCCCGCCGCCGCCCTGCATGTTGCGATTGGTGGCGGTGAAATCGCGCTCATCATTGTAAGCCGATCGGTCCAACCCCGTGACGTAATCGCCCGCCAAACCTTGACCGCGCAACGTGAGCCTTTTGCCCAGGGCCAGGCTCAGCGATACATTGGCCGTCTGCTGACGGAAGCCATCACGGTCAAATTCTTTCCGGCCGGAACTGTCGAAAGCGGCCGACATGCCGCGGCTTCTGTTGTCCTGGTACTGCACCTGATAACTCAGCGGACCGCCCGTGCCGCGCAGTCCGGCGGCGCTGCGCAGTGTCCCCCAGGAACCGGCGGTGACGGATCCGAATCCACCCAAAGGCTGCTGGCTTTTCTTCCGGGTGATGATGTGGATGACCCCTGCGACGGCGTCAGAACCATACACGGTCGACTGTGCCCCTTTCAGGATCTCGATCCGCTCGATCGCTTCCAGCGGCAGATGGTTCAGGTCGAACGTGTTGTTGATGGTCGACACATCATACATCGGCACACCATCCACCAGGATGAGGGTGTTGCCGGTGGCGGCACCCCGCATGTACACGTCGGGGTTGGTGCCCATGTTGTTGTTGGCGCCGGCGATCGCAATGCCGGCCTGCTGGTTCAGCAATTCGGCCACCGACATGCCCAGCGACCGCTCAATGGCGGCCCGGTTGATGACGCTGAGTACCTTTCCGGTGGAGGATTGTTTCTGCGCAAAACGATTGGCGGTGACGACCACCTCGTCGAGCACCCGCGCGGTGCTGTCGGTCTGTGACTGTACAACGGCCGCGCTCAGACATGCGGCCATGAAGATTGCCCCTGTTCCTTTCATGTTGAAAGATTAAATGGTTGAACAATGGGGACCCGGGAATAATGAAAGAAATGCAGTCTGCCCGTCGGCAGGGGGTTACATCTCCGGCTTTTCTCCCGAAAGCCCGTGGATCGATCCCCATTCGGCAGGTCTTCTGGCTCGACCGCGATCCGAAGCCTTCCCATCCCAGGGGGGACAGTGGCATGAAGTCCGAATCGTTCTCCTCCGCAGGGGAGGAGCGGTTTTTACAGCTACGGGGATAGCGCCGGGATTGGACCGGACTTCCCTTTTAATGCCATGCGCCGGGCGGCGAACGGCAACCGGATGAGGTGACAAAGATGAGGGAAATTGAAGGTTCCGGTCAAATCCCTGAATTCCCAAATTATCCACGCCCTCTGAAGTCCGCGGTTGACGGAACTTCCCGCCGATTGCTTATCTTCCGTGCACCCTTTTTTATGGAACGATCCACCAAACCACAACTCTCGCTCTTCGACCTGACGATGATCGTCATCGGCCTGGTCATCGGCCTGGGCATCTTTCGGACGGCCTCGGATTCGGCCCGCGCAGCGTTGACCCCGACGATCTTTTTCACCGCCTGGCTGGCGGGTGGGCTGATCGCCCTCTGTGGCGCCCTCACCTATGCCGAGATCGGTTCGAGGCTACCTGTCACCGGGGGATATTACAAGATCTTCGCGGTGGCCTATCATCCTTCGGTAGCCTTCGCAGTCAATTGTATCATTTTGGTATCGAATGCCGCATCTCTCGCAGGTGTGGCATTGATCGGCAGCGAGTACCTCGCTGAAGCCATTTTCACAGAACCGCCTTCAGATACCATCAAGGCTTTCATAGCGATGGGCTCCATCGGTCTTTTCTACGTGATCAACTTGTTGGGTTTACGGATGAGTTCTACTACCCAGAATCTGCTGATGTCGGTCAAGATCGGGATGGTTGTGGTTTTGATCCTCGCCCTTTTCTTTCCGCAGATCCATGCGCCGGTCAGCGTGGCCGCGACTGCGCCGGTCGATCACAGCTGGACGGATATCGTCCAGTCTTTCGGTGCGGCGCTGGTGGCGGTGAGTTTCACCTACGGCGGATACCAGCAGACCATCAATTTCGGGGGAGAGGTCCGCAATCCGCGATACATCCTGCCCCGCGGGATATTGATCGGCACGCTGATCATCATCGGCCTCTACCTGACCGTAAGCTGGTCGTATTACAAGGTCATCGGTTTTGAGGAGCTCAAGACCTCCCGCGGTATTGCCGCCATCGTGGCCGAACGGATGTTCGGTCCAGCCGGCCGATATGCTTTTTCCATCCTGCTATTCCTGGCGGTGCTGGCCTATGTGAATGTGATCCTGTTGAGTAATCCCCGCGTGATGTATGCGATGAGTGAGGATGGCATCCTCCCGAAGATCTTTGCAAAGAAGGACGAAAAGCGGGATGTACTGACGGTCAGTCTTACGACCTATGCGCTGCTCAGTATGGTGATGATCTTCTTCATGGAGACCTTCGACCGGATCCTGAGTTTTACGATGTTCCTGGATTGTATCGGCATGGCCTTCTCTGCGGCCACCCTGTTCATTTTAAGGCGTCGACAAAAGGACGTGCTGACGGAGAACACATACCGTATGCGTCTGTATCCCTGGCTGCCGCTGCTGTTCATCGCGGCCTATGGCTTTGTCGCCTACAGCATCGCCCTCAACAAACCGGTTACGGCATTGACCGCCGTGGCCGTTTTGGCGGCTTTTGTGATCATTTATTTCGTCTTCCGAAGGTCGCCAAAACATCCGGCAGGGATGCCCGGCCCCAACCTGTGACAAGTGATTTGGCTGAACCCGAAATTGGTCGGACATTTGTGCCCTGCAACAAAGCCGGCCGCGGCCAAACTCAAATATGAAAAAGGCGTCTATTGTTTTCTGTGCGATCCTGCTGATACAATTTTTCATAACATCCGTCTTCGCACAGCCGGGAGATGGCTGGGATCTCCGGCGTTGTGTGGAGTACGCCATGAACAATGCCGTCACCGTCCGCCAGTCGGAGCTGGATGCGCGCAACGCTGAGCTCACGCTCCTGCAGAGTGAGCGTCAGCGCATCCCATCGCTAACGGGCAACATGAACCACGGTTTGTCCTTTGGCCGGACCCTCGACCGGACGACAAATATCTTCGTCTCACGCTCCGCGATGTTCGAACAGCTCTCCCTGCAGTCCAATGCCCTGGTATACAATTTTGGCAGCCAGCGCCGACAGATCGAAGCCAATCGCTATAACGCCGAGGCCGGGAAAGCGGCGGTGGACAGAGCGCGCAACGATATCGGACTGAATGTAGCGAACCAGTATCTCCGTTCGCTGCTCAGCCTCGAACAGGTATCGCTCAGTCGCATCGTGCTCCGCCAGACACAGGCGCAGCTGGCCAATACCCGCAAACTCGTTGATGCAGGTACACTCCCCGAACTCAATGCCGCCGAGCTCGAAGCCACCGAGGCCAGGGACAGCGCTACGCTTGTACAAGCCACGGCCCAGCACCGGCTCGATCTGCTGACCCTCAAATCTCTGCTCAACCTTCCGGCGGATGTGCCTTTTGAGATCATCGCCCCGCCGGCCGACAGGATTCCCGTAGAGAATATCCTGGAGCAGGATCCCGCGGGGATCTATCTGATGGCCTTGAGTAACCAGCCGCAGATCAAGGGTGCGCAACTTCGTTTGCTCGCAGCCGATAAGGCGCTGCAGGCGCGCAAGGCGCAGCGACTGCCCTCGCTTAACGCTTTCGCGCAGCTCAATACCAACTTTAACTCATTTTTGCAGCAGACCACCGGTGTGAACATCACAGGCGAAAGCCAGACGGGCGCTTACGTCAAGAGCGGGACCACGATGCTGCCCGTCTATGCACCTACCTATAATATGACGACGGGGAAAAAGCCTTTCAGTGACCTCTGGAATGGCTGGGGGCAGCAGCTGCGTGACCAGTTCGGACAGGGTATTGGCCTGAACATTTCCGTACCCATTTACAACGGTTGGCAGAATCGCGCCGCCATTGAACGCGCGAAGATCGACATGCGCCGGCAGGAACTCTCCCTGGAGCAGGATTCGCTCCGGCTCAAGCAGGACATCTACACGGCGCATGAATCGGCCATCGGCGCCTGGCAGACCTTCCAGGCCCGCGAAAAGGCCGTTCGCACGGCGGAGCGGTCCTTCGAACTCGCCACCAAACGCTACGACATCGGCGTGATGCAGATGATCGAGTGGCTGACGATCCAGAACAACCTTACCCGCGCGCGCATCGACAGGCTGGTGGCGCAATACGATTATATTTTCCGGATGAAGGTCCTGGAGTTTTACAAAGGCAAGGGACTCCGGCTCTGATCACCTCACTCACGGTAAAGCATAACCGAAAAAAAATCTAACGAACGCAAAACGCATCTGATGGATAAGAAATGGATATGGATTCTGGTCGCCCTGGTCGTAGTGATCGGCACCCTGATAGGCCTGAAGAAGGCCGGAATCATCGGAAAGGAAGAAGGCACAAAAGTGTCGGTTGAAAAGGTCACGCGCCGCAACATCACAGAAGTTGTCAATGCCAGCGGCAAGGTGTATCCTGAGATCGAGGTGAAGATCAGCCCCGACGTATCCGGTGAGATCGTAGAGCTCACTGTGATGGAAGGCGACAGCGTGCGCCGTGGTCAGTTGCTGGCCCGCGTGTATGCCGACATCCTGGCCACGCAGCGCGACCAGGCGGCTGCCGTTGTGAACCAGCAGCAAGCGCAGGTGGGCAACGTCTCCGCCGCCCTCGAAGCCTTCAAGGCCCGCCTCGACCAGGCAGAGCGTCAATATCAGCGCCAAAAGCAGCTCTATGCTGAAAAGGTCATCTCCCGGCTCGAATTCGAGCAGGCCGAAAATGCCGTACTCACCTCCCGTGCTGATTACAACGCGGCGCAGAAATCAATACAAAGCACCAAGGCTGCTGTTGCCAGCGCTCAGGCCAGTCTGCAGCGTACCAATAAGGACCTCAGCCGAACGAGTGTTGTCGCGCCGATGGATGGCGTGGTATCTCTGCTCAATGTGAAGAAGGGAGAGCGCGTCGTGGGTAACAGCATGATGGCGGGTACCGAAATGTTACGCATTGCCGACATGCGCACCATTGAAGTGCGCGTGGACGTCGGGGAGAATGACATTCCGAAAGTGAGTTACGGAGATACCGCCCTCGTGGAAGTGGACGCCTACAGCGACCGCAAGTTCAAGGGCATCGTCACCCAGATCGCGAGCACGAACAGAGGTGCAGGTGGCAGCGTCGCCACCTCGGCCAACGATGTTACCAATTACGAAGTGCGGATCCGCCTGTTGCCCGAATCTTACACCGACCTCATCGATCCCGCCCGTCCGCGCAATTTCCCCTTCCGTCCGGGTATGAGCGCCAGCGCAGATATCCAGACCAATACCCATGTCAATGTCCTGGCCGTACCCATCAATGCGGTCACGACCCGCGACAAGTCAGACACCCTCTCCGTCGGTGAGGAAAAGTCCACCAAGAAAGAGAAGAAATCAGCAATGCCCGCCTCCGGTGAGCCGGTCGTTACGGGAAATATCGACGACATGGAAGCCGTCGTGTTTGTACTTCAGTCCGACGGTAAGGTTCGCCGTGTCCGTGTCCGGACCGATATCCAGGACATCAGTCACATTGAAGTGGTCGATGGTTTGAAGGAGGGCGACCAGGTGGTCACCGGTCCATACGCCATTGTCAGCAAGGAGTTAAAGAACGGCATGGCCGTGAAGGTGGTTCCCAAGGAAGAGCTCTTCGAGGTCAAGAAGTAACGCAGGGAACGCGGGACGGTTTTTCATTGTAAACGGTTGCTGATGACATTCGGGATGATCGGTAGCGGCAGCTGGGGGACCGCCCTGGTAAAAATGCTCACAGACGGAGGGCATCCTGTGGTCTGGTGTTTGCGCAATCAGAAGATGCTGGACCAGCTGCAGCGCCGGGGTCACAATCCAAACTATCTGAGTTCGGTGTCCCTGCGCATGGAACACATCGCGCTCACACTCGATCCGCTGGAAGTGTTTCAGCGGGCAGACGTGATCGTCATCGCCACGCCATCAGCCTATGTCATCGATCATTTGAAAGGCGTGGATGCCGCGATCTTAACCGGAAAAAAGGTCCTGTCAGCTGTAAAGGGCATCCTTCCACAGCACAATCAGTTACTCAACGACCATCTCTTCGCTCAATATGGTTTCCCCTCCTCCGATTACTTTACCGTCATGGGCCCATGCCATGCAGAAGAGGTGGCGGCCGAGAAGTTGTCCTATCTCACCTTTTCGGGCATCGACGAGGCGGAGACGGAGCGCATTGCTTCTTGCTTTTCAACATCCTACATTAACACGGTCGTCAACACAGACATCTACGGGGTTCAATATGCCGCGATCCTCAAGAACATCTATGCCCTGGGTGCAGGTATCGCCCATGGTCAGGAGTATGGAGATAATTTCCTGAGTGTGTTCATCGCCAATTGCGCGGAGGAGATGGCCGTATTCCTGCGCAAGGCGGGCATCCGGAATATGGAGGTGGGCAATCATCCCGTCCCGGTCCGTCCGCTGCGCCGTCAGGCGTTGACCTATGCGGCTTCCGTGTATCTGGGGGATCTGCTGGTCACCTGCTATTCGCTGTTCAGTCGCAACCGTACCTTCGGAAACATGATCGGCAAGGGCTACTCCGTTCAGGCCGCCCAGCTCGAAATGAACATGGTCGCCGAAGGCTACAATGCAAGCCGCTCGATCATGGAGATCAATCGAGGACTGCTGGCAGAGATACCCATCGTGGCTACGATCCATGCCATCCTGTGGGAACATTTGCCTGTCGAAGAAGGCATGCGTCGGATCGAAGAATTACTTGTATAACGGTTACGGTTAACCGAAAAGTTCAGCAGCGATACCGTCGGCAAAAAGTTTCCCCTCACGGGTAAGCGTAACCGAAGATTTATTGGTCTCCAGTTTGCCAGTGGTCAGGAATGGTGCAGCATCCCGAAGGATACGCTCCGCCACCGCTTCTCCCCATGTTTCCCGGATCCTTCGCATGTCCATGCCCTCGATGGTCCGCAGGGAGGTCATCACATATTCATTCAGCCGCTGGGAATTTGTCAGTGTCTCTGCTTCAAAAGGGATGCGTCCTTCCTGCAGGGCGTTGATGTATGCCGCATTGTTTGCCACATTCCATTTTCTGTCTTGTCCGTCATATGAATGGGCGGAGGGCCCGATGCCGATGTAGGGGATGCCCTGCCAGTAGGCGCTGTTGTGCCTGCTGCGCATACCGGGCCGTGCGAAGTTCGAGATCTCATAGTGCTCATAGCCGGCCTCTCCAAGCCGGTCCATCGCCATCAGGAATTGTTCCGCCTGGGTCTCAGAGGCAGGGGCTGTCCGTTTGCGTTGACGGATCATCGTATCCAGCGCCGTCCCCGGTTCCACGGTGAGGGCATAGCAGGAGAGGTGCGGGATACCCAGGGTGGTGGCGATGCTCATATTCTCATGCCAGGCTGCATCCGTCAGGCCAGGTGTGCCGTAGATCAGATCGATGCTGAGGTTGACGATGCCGCCGGTGCGCGCGATGTCGATGCACTGTCTGGCCTGGTATGCATCATGGGCACGGTTCATCCAGATCAGGTCATCCTCCCGAAACGACTGGATACCGATGCTGAGGCGATTGATGCCGAGGCTCGTCCATACTGATATCTTTT
>CANHUK010000056.1 GCA_947463755.1 Chitinophagaceae bacterium | reverse complement strand
GGCCCGTCAAACTGTTTTTGAAACCCTTTTCTCAGCGCTCCGGAATGAAGAGGTCCCGGATCTGCCGGACCGGAACGCCACCCGTCGCTCCTTGAGAAACAGTGCTTTTTTTGACACTTATTATTCGTTTTTGCTTGAGGGAATTGATCTTGACTTTGAAACGGCCCTTGCCGTATCATCGTCAGATCGGGCGCAGCCGGACCAGGATGAGGTTTGGGAGGATTTCCTGCAGGCGCATCGCCTGGTGTCCAATCGGATGGAAATGAGCCGAATTCCGGCGAGTCCTTCCGGATTCCTGGAATTGCAGCAGCAGCGTCATCAGGCCATTTTCATGATGTCCATCAATCGTCAGCCGGGGAGGTTCCGTGGCGCCAATAGCCAGGGAGCCGAACTCTTTCTGATGGACCATCACCTGGTGAAGGGGACCCTGGAACGTGGCTTCGAATATTACAACGCCCTGCGCCATCCCCTGGCCAAGGGCATCTATGTTCATTTCCTGATCATCGAAACGCAGCCATTTCTGTCCGGCAACGGACTACTTGCCCGGGCTATGCTCAATGCAGAACTCGTGCGCGCCAATCAGTCGCGCGTCTTCTTCCCGCCCACAGTTCATGCAGAATATACGATGGCGATGCGTAAACTTTCCCGTCAGCAGGAGCCTATGGATTACGTCCGGCTCATGCAGCGGCTCCATATGTTCAGCGCCGGCATCTATGGCGAAGACCTCGAAGGCATCCATCGGACCTTCTTCTCTGTCTCTCCTTCCGGGGCTTGATCCACCCGGGTCGACCATGCCCATTGCAGCCTTTTTCCCTTCTTTTGGAAAAAAATAATTATTGATTCGGTTATATCCGGATTTTATTTGCAAAAATGATTGCTCCGATCCCGTAAAATGGAAAATAATATAGGATCGGAAAAATCCGACCAGTTCAGCCGAAAAACCACTTCGGATAACTGCTTGACCTGCGTCAGTTTTGTGGCGTATTTCTGCGATAAATGCTTCAACAAACGGCTATATTAGAAAATAAAGTATATTAATACTATTTAAATTAGAAAAATATTATTTAAAACGCGTCAAAAATAATTTATATTGGAAAAATTATGAAGTACCTGGTATTGCGGATCCGGTCTGAAGATCAGGGTCTGTGACCGGCCGGCCGGCATCTTCATGTTGATGGTCTGGCATCGTGTTTTCCCTTCTTCGTCGTACATTCCCTTTTCAATAATTCATTCCATGATGAGTCGGATTCCAGGTTTTTTGTGCAAGATGATTGGCTTCATGTTGTTGCCGGTCGCCATGGCGACGGCCCAGTCCACCCCCTTCGTACTGCTGGACTCTGCAGAAGACATGTCATCCATTGTGAGGAAGGCAGCTTCCCTCAAGCCTTCGCCACGTCAACTTCGCTGGCAGCAGCTGGAGTTGACCGCCTTCTTTCATTATGGTATCAATACTTACACCGGTCGGGAGTGGGGTGACGGCAAGGAGGATCCCCGGTTGTTCAACCCAACGGACCTGGATGCTGATCAGTGGATCCGGACGGTAAAGGCTGCCGGCATCAAGCAGGTGATCATCACGGCGAAGCACCATGATGGTTTCTGCCTCTGGCCGAGCGAGGTGACGGATCACTCTGTGGAAAGCAGTCCCTGGAAGGGCGGAAAGGGTGATGTGGTTCGTGAGGTGGCTGAAGCCTGTCGCAAACATGACATTGGTTTCGGGGTTTATCTTTCGCCGTGGGACCGCAATGCACCCATGTACGGGACCGATGCCTACAACGATTTTTTTGTCGCCCAACTCACTGAACTGCTGACCCGCTATGGGAAGGTCGATGAGGTTTGGTTTGATGGTGCCAATGGAGAAGGTCCGAATGGTAAGCGTCAGGTGTATGATTTTCCGCGCTGGTATCGGCTGATCCGACAACTGCAGCCGGAGGCGGTGATCGCTATCATGGGGCCGGATGTACGCTGGGTCGGAACAGAGACGGGATATGGACGTGAAACGGAGTGGAGCGTTGTGCCGGCCAATAACATTGATCCGGCGGCGGTGGCAGCGGGGTCTCAACAGGGGCTTGAGATCAAACCGATCGGAGACATGACGGGCAGTGACCTGGGCAGTCGCGATAAGTTGAAAAAGGCCAGGGCCCTGGTCTGGTATCCTGCGGAGACAGATGTCTCCATCCGGCCGGGCTGGTTTTACCATGAAAAGGAGGATGCCCAGGTTAAGTCTACCGAAAAGCTGAATGACATCTATTTCAGTTCTGTCGGTCGCAACGGGGTGCTGCTCCTTAATATTCCGCCCGATCGCCGCGGTCGCATTCATTCAAGTGACAGCCTCCGTTTAACGGAGTGGTCAGCATTACGCGCAGCCATTTTCGATACCAACCTGGTCGCCCGGGCAGTTTCCCCGATCGGCAAGGGTTCGATCCGGAAGCTCACAGATGCCAGCGACGCGACAGATCTTACCTTTTCACCCGGAACGGGAGCTATTGAGTTGATTTTCAAGTCGCCCGCAACCTACAGTGTGCTGGCACTACAGGAGAATATCCGACATGGGCAGCGGATAGAGACGTTCATCCTGGAGCTGTATGTGAATGGAGCCTGGAAGGAGATCATTCAGGGGACGACGGTCGGCTACAAGCGTCTGTTGAGATTTCCGATGGTGACGGCCGACCGGGTACGATTGCGATTCCCGGAAGGCCGGGGGGAACTTCATCTGGCAGCCTTTGGCCTGTACCATTGATGACCATGGCACATGCCGGTGAAATTTGTTACATTCCATTCAAATACATCATCAATGCTCCGCTTGATCCGCATGATCCGGGTGATCCCCGCCCTGTTTCTTTTTTTGTCGTTATCTGCCCAGCCTTCTAAAACGTCTGCAACCCGTCCCAATATCATCATGTTCGTGGTGGACGACATGGGCTGGCAAGACTGTTCGGTGCCATTCTGGAAGGAGGCGACGCCTCTGAACCGGCGATATCGTACGCCGGGGATGGAGCGGCTCGCGGCTGAGGGTGCCCGAATGACGCGCGCTTATGCATCTTCGGTCTGTACCCCAAGTCGGGTGAGCATGATCACGGGGATGAACCCCACGCGGCATCATGTCGTTAACTGGACCTCTCCGTTCCGGGACCGAAACACAGACGGACCGGATCCCGAGATGCTCCCTGCTGTGTGGAATCACAATGGATTGAGTCCCGTCGCAGGAATTCCGGGCACTGTGCATGCCACGCCGCTGCCAGCCCTGTTGAACGATGCCGGCTATCATACCATCCATGTGGGCAAGGCGCACTGGGGATCCAGCGGCACGCCCGGATCCAATCCCCTGGCCCTCGGCTTTCAGGTGAACATAGCCGGTCATTCTGCCGGTCATCCGCAGAGTTACCGGTCGGAAGACAATTACGGGAATGTGCCGATGAAGCCCACGATCCAGGCGGTTCCGGACCTGCAGGCCTATCACGGCACCGGAACTTTTCTCACTGAAGCCCTGACCCGGGAGGCGCTTCGATCACTCGAAGCCCCGATCCGCAATGGCCAGCCTTTCTTCCTGCATTTGTCGCACTACGCGGTGCATACGCCCATCATGTCGGATCCGAGGTATTTGCAGCGTTATCTGGACATGGGGCTCGACAGTACAGAGGCGGCCTACGCCACGCTGGTGGAAGGAATGGACAAGAGTCTGGGGGATCTCCTGGACTTCCTTAAGGCGAAGGGTGCGGATCGGAATACGATCATCTTTTTCATGAGTGATAATGGGGGACTGAGTCTTCAGGGGCTCCGGGGCGGACAGCCGCATACCCATAATCTCCCGTTGCGTGCGGGTAAGGGGTCGCTCTATGAAGGAGGGATCCGCAATCCCATGCTGATCCGCTGGCCCGGCGTCATCAAGCCGGGATCGAGGGTGGAAACGCCTGTCAGCGTGGAGGATCTGTTCCCGACCATTCTGAGCATGGCCGGTATCCGGCAGCCCCGGGTACTGCAGACGGTGGATGGACAGGATCTGGTTCCATTGCTTTCAGGGAGGGTCAAGGATCTGGGCGAGCGAACGCTTTACTGGCATTTTCCGGTCAAATGGACATCGCAGGATGGACCGGCCATCAATTTCTACAGTGCCGTGGCCCGGGGGGATTGGAAGCTGATCGTCTCCCTGCGCACGGGGAAGAAGGAGTTATATAATATAAGGAACGATATCGGGGAGACGCAGGACCTGTCGGGTCAATATCCCGACAGGGTTCGTGCGCTCTCGATCTTGCTTGGGGAGCGACTGAAGCAGATGAAAACGCCCATGCCGGGATTCAAGTCCACCGGGCGTCCTGTGCCTTATCCTCACGAATAAAGGCTGAACTGATGCGAATCACATATGTATACTGTCTTTGGGTGATCCTGGCCGGTTTTCGGGCTCAGGCACAGGTTCCGTTGCCCACACCGGTACAAATGCAATGGCAGCGGGCGGAGTATGGGGTACTTGTTTCCTATGATCTGCATGTATTTGACGGGAAGCCATATAATCAGGGGCAGAATCGTATCACGCCGATGCCCGATCATCAGATCTTCGATCCTCAACAGCTGGATACGGACCAGTGGATCCGGGCGATCCGGGATGGGGGCGGGAAGTTTGCCATCCTGACCGTGACGCATGAGACAGGATTTGCTTTGTACCAGAGTGAGGTTAACCCTTATTCGTTGAAATCCGTACGTTGGCGTGATGGGAAAGGCGATGTGTTTGCGGATTTCGTGGCCTCCTGCCGGAAATACGGCATCCTGCCCGGCGTGTACATTGGTATACGTTGGAACTCGTTCCTGGGCGTGTATGACTTCAAGACAGAAGGCACGTCGGAATTCGCCAAACGTCGGCAGGACTGGTACAATCGTTACTGCGAGCGGATGACGGAGGAACTCCTCAGCAAGTATGGTCCGCTTTTTTTCATCTGGTTTGATGGCGGTGCCCATGGTCCGGAACTGGGTGGTCCTGATATCCTGCCGATCGCGCAGCGGCTGCAGCCCGGCGCCATCTTCTATCACAATAGTCAGCGGGCGGACATACGTTGGGGGGGATCCGAGTCAGGTACGGTGCCCTATCCTTGCTGGTCGAACTATCCATTTCCCTATTCACATTCCACGAACCAGGCGGTTGTGATGGCCAATGATTTCAAACTGCTGAAGACCGGAGATCCGGAAGGCAAATATTATATGCCGGCCATGTCTGATGCCCCTTTACGCGGTGCGCGTGGCCGTCACGAATGGTTTTGGGAGCCACAGGATGAGGGTGCGATCCAGTCGGTGGACCGCCTGACCCGGATGTATATGGGCTCGGTCGGGCATAATTCCACGCTGATCCTGGGTGTTACGCCCGGGCCGGATGGTCTGTTCCCTCAGGCGGATGCGGATACGCTGAAAGCACTCCGGACGCGGTTGGATCGGATGTTCTCCAGGCCGGTGGCAAAGATTTCCGGCGAGGGTCCGGTCCTTGAGATGCAGATACCGAAGGGGGAGACCTTTGATCTGATCGATCTGGCGGAGTCTTTGCCCGAAGGACAGCGGATCCGGGAATTTATCGTGGAAGTGCGGGACCGGGGAAGTTGGAAGACGGTGGTGCAGGGAACTTCGGTCGGATATCGGTTTCTGCATCGTTTGCCATCTCCGCTGAAAGGTGACCGACTGCGACTGAGGGTCATCGGATCGGTTGGGAGGCCTGTGATCGATCGATTTGCCGCCTGGTCATCTTTGGATTGAGCGGTTCTCAAGTGTATCCGAAGATCGAAAGGTTTTCGGGGTGTGGTTGTTTGCCCACCTGCGAATCCTATCTTCGTGTGATTATCATTTTCCTGAATATGGGTCTGTTGCAGACAGACCGCAGCCAAGACGACATGAAAGCAACAAACCCGTTCATTGAGGATGCTGCCATTGCATGGGAGACCGTGGATCCACTCATTCGCCGCAAGGTCATGGGATACGACCGGCAACTGATGATGGTGCGTGTGGAGTTCAGAAAGGGAGGGATCGGCACCCTGCATCAACACCCGCATTCACAGATCACGCACATCGAGTCCGGCGTGTTCGAGGTGAGCATCGGAGGTGAATCCCGCAGACTTCGGGCGGGCGATGCCTATTATATCCCTCCGGATGTCGTCCATGGCGCCATCTGCATTGAGGATGGTACCCTGGTGGATGTTTTCAGCCCGATGCGCGAGGACCTGGTTTAAGTACCTATATCCTTCACCGATGATCGATCATAATTCGAGTGCAATGGTCTTTTTCCGGCGATGTTCCGGGTCGATCCCGTTCCGCCGGTCTTTGTTGACCTTCATCCTTTTTCATATCATCTGTGTAGCCGCTGCACAGCCTCTGTACGATTCCGTGGCGGCCTGGTACCGGCAGGATATTCTGTATTCGGGTGCCATTGCCCTGAAGGAGGCCCCGGTAACGGTCACAGCTACCCGAAGCGAACGTTCTGCCGGAGGACCGCACGACTTCTTTTCAGAGGGGGACTATTGGTGGCCAAATCCGGCTCATCCCGACAGTCCGTACATCCAGCGCGACGGGCTGACGAATCCTGCGAATTTTCTTTCGCATCGTCGGGCGATGGTCCGTTTCAGCCGGTTGATGGGCGACCTGGCCTCCGCCTGGCTGCTCACGGGTGAAAGCCGTTATGTGCGTCATGCCATGCGGCACGCGCATGCCTGGTTCTCGGATACGAGCACGCTGATGAATCCTTCGCTGTTGTATGCCCAGGCGATCAAGGGTCGGGTGACGGGTCGTTCCATCGGCGTGATCGACATGATCCAGATGATGGAGGTCGCGCAGGCCCTGCATGTCATGCGTGATGCCGATGGTGTCGATGGAGATGTCGTGGCTGATGCCCGCCGCTGGTTTTCTGAATACATCAAGTGGGTGACGACGCATCCTTACGGGGTGCAGGAAGGTCAGGCGAAGAACAACCACGGTACCTGCTGGGTCATGCAGGTAGCGGTATTCGCGCGGTTCACCGGTGATCAATACTGGATGGATAGTTGTCGTCGGCAGTTCCGGCAGGTCTTGTTGCCGGGGCAGCTCGACAGTGCCGGACGGTTCCCGCTGGAACTGGCCCGCACCAAGCCATATGGATATTCGCTGTTCAACCTGGATGCTATGGCCACCATCTGTCATGTATTGTCCACGCCGGGGGATGACCTTTGGGATCTTCGCCTGCCCGATGGCCGGACGATGCGGCGCGCCATCGAATGGATGCATCCATTTGTCGCTGATAAGTCGCGCTGGCCATACAAGCAGGATGTAATGTACTGGGACTACTGGCCGGTCGCACATCCCCATCTGCTTTTTTCGTATGTGCGTTACCGTGAGTCGGCCTGGCTCGATACCTGGCGCGAACTGCCCAGATTTCCGCGGGTGGAAGAGGTGATCCGTAATCTTCCGGTTCGTCATCCATTGATCTGGATCGCTCCCTGAAGCCGAAATCGTTTTCGGATTCTAATCGTTCTCAAGGCTTTTTAATTCGATATCTTGGGAGTCTGAACAACTCATCCCATGATCAAAAAAATGCTGAGCCTTGTACTTACGACCTCGCTGATGTTGTTTCGACCGGCTGAGGCCGAAGCACAGCAGAAGCGCCCCAATATACTATTCATCGCCATCGATGACCTCAAACCGGAGATCGGTGCTTACGGCAGCCGCATTGCCAGGACTCCGAACATCGACCGGCTGGCTGCTTCCGGAACTGTTTTTCTTTCGAACTATTGTCAGCAGGCGGTCTGCGGCCCGACCCGTGCCAGTCTGATGACGGGCATGCGGCCCGATCATACGAAAGTGTACAACATGGAGGTCCGCATGCGCGACCTGAACCCTAACATCCTTTCCCTTCCGCAGCATCTGCGCGCTCAGGGATATTCCACCCTGGGAATTGGTAAGGTCTATGATCCCCGCTGTGTGGATGAAGACATCGATAAACT
>CANHUK010000055.1 GCA_947463755.1 Chitinophagaceae bacterium | reverse complement strand
GGGTCGATGATCTATGCACACAGGGCATTCATCGCTTCAGGACCGCTTCGGACCTTCGATCTTTATGCGCGATGGAAGGCAACCAGGTCACTGTTCATGAGCATTACGGGTCACAATCTCACAAATGCCCGGACCATTGACAGGCGCATGGTATCTCTGAATGCAACGACCGACCAGCGGACATCACTGGTCGGTCGGTACATATTATTCGGTATTGAGTGGAGTTTCTGAGTCTTATCACCAGAAACGTACATAAAGTGCGGTCAGCATCAGCAGGATGATGACCACAAGCACCTGTACGCTTCTGCTCATCCGGAATATGCCACTTTCGAAGATGAAGGCTTTCGGGTTCACCTTGGGGCCGGTAAGGCTGATACCCACCATGAGTGCGAGGGTGAAGAAGAAGGACCATCCCATATTGATGAGGAACGGTATCTCATATTCGCCCTTTCCATTGGGGAATGCTGTATAGAGAATGGTCTCGTGCCCCAGCAGGGAGGGTGCGTAGTTATTGAAGAAGATGGAGAGCAGGAAGCCGGAAATCACACCCGCCACTGCAGCGGTGCCGGTGGTTCGTTTCCAGAACATACCCAGCATGAACACGGCGAAGACGCCCGGACTGATGAAGCCGGTGTATTTTTGGATGAATGTGAAGCCGCCCTCGCCGCCGATCCCCAGGGTATCATTCCAGGTGAAGACGACGGCCACGAACATGGAAATGAAGATCACGATCCGGCCGATCCAAACGAGTTTTTGTTCATCCGCATCCTGACGCATATACTTCTTGAAGATATCGAGGGTAAAGATGGTCGAGATGCTGTTGACCTTTCCGGCCAGGGAGGCTACGATGGCGGCGGTAAGGGCTGCGATTGACAAACCTTTCAGTCCACTCGGCAGGAAGCCCAGAATGGCGGAATAGGCGCCGTCCTTGCTACCCCCGGCGAGTTGGGGCAGATGGCCATTCTTGTAAAGTACATAAGCGGCGATACCCGGCAGCATGACAATGACCGGCATCATCAGCTTCAGGAAGGCGGCGAAGAGGATCCCGGTTCGGGCGGTCTGAAGGTCTGCACCCAGTGCGCGCTGCGTGATGTACTGGTTGCAACCCCAGTAGTTGAGGTTCACGATCCATTGTCCGGCGAAGTACATGGCAATGCCCGGGAGCACCATATACTTGTCGATCTGTTCCTGCGGCGCGTCGGGTCCGGGTTTTTCGAGGATCATATGGAAATGATCGGGTGCCTGTTGCAACAGGGTGTTGAATCCCGCCACTACGTCCCGGCCCAAACCGAATTTCTCACTGACGATGATCAGCGCCATGTATGTGGTGGCCAGTCCGCCGATGATCAGAACGGCCACCTGGATCACATCGGTGTAGCCGATGACCTTCATACCGCCGAGGGTAATGATCAGCGCAAAAACGGCCAGCGCTACCATGACAATGTGCAGGTAGTCTCCACCCAATAGTCCGTTGATCGCGACGGCCCCGAGGTAGAGGATGGAAGTGAGGTTTACGAAGACGTAGAGGAAGAGCCAGAAAATGGCCATGATCAGAGAAACCGTCTCGTTGTAACGCCTGGTCAGGAATTGAGGCATGGTGAAGATCTGGTTCTTCAGGTAGATGGGCATGAACCAGACGGCGATGATCACCAGTGCCAGGGCCGCGATCCATTCATAGGCGGCGACTGCAGTGCCCACAAAGAAACCTTCGCCAGACATACCGATGAACTGCTCGGCGGAGATGTTCGAGGCGATGAGCGAGGCGCCGATCGCCCACCAGGTCAGGGATCCTTCTGCCAGGAAGAAGTCTTTCGTATCCTGCACGGCTTTCCTCTTTTTCAGATAGATCCAATAACCGTAACCTGCTACGAGGATGAAATAAAGGACGAATACGAGTACGTCCAGTGTGGAGAGTCCTTTCATATGGATGCTTTAAGGGGTTGACTATCGGGCGGTTCTGTCGTTCCAGCGAAGTTCATTGCGGAAGTGATAAAGATCGGTATCGCGGTCGATCTTTACGAATTCTATCCCGGCCATGCCGGCGAAGTCTTCCAGCTGCGCTGAATTCAGGTTTTCAGAGTAGCAGGTGTGGTGGGCACCTCCTGCCAGGATCCATGCGGCACAGGCACGGTTCATATCCGGCAGGGGTTTCCAGAGCACCCGGGCAACGGGTAACCTGGGCAGATCATGTGGTGCCGTCACCGCTTCCACTTCGTTCACCAGCAGGCGAAACCGATCGCCCATATCCACGACAGAGGCGTTCAGCGCCGCACCGGGCTTTCCATTGAATACCAGTCTGACCGGATCTGCCTTGCCCCCGATGCCAAGGGGATGGATCTCGCAGCGCGGCCTGCCCGCAGCGATGGACGGACAGATCTCGAGCATATGCGCCCCCAAAACCATCGAGTTGTCGGGATCAAAATGATAGGTATAGTCTTCCATGAAGGAGTTACCGCCGGACAATCCGGATCCCATGACCTTCATCGCCCTGACCAGCGCCGCAGTCTTCCAGTCGCCTTCTCCGGCGAACCCATATCCTTTGGCCATCAGTCGCTGGGCCGAAATACCCGGGAGTTGTTTCAGGCCGTGAAGGTCTTCGAAGGTTGTGGTGAAGCCTTTGAAGTTTCCCTGGACCAGAAATCTTTCGATGCCCAGTTCGATACCTGCGGCTACCCGCAGGGATTCGTGTTGGTTGCCCCCCGGCCTGAGGCTTTCAACCACATCGTATGTCTGCAGGTATTCCTCGACAAGCGCCGACAGGTCGGCTTCCGGCACCTCCCGGATGCTGGCCACCAGATCACCTACCCCATAGGTATTCACCGAGTATCCAAATTTCAATTCGGCTTCGACCTTATCACCTTCCGTGACAGCCACGAAGCGCATATTGTCGCCGAAGCGGACGAAACGGGCGCCCTGCCAGTCATGCCAGCCCGCCGCCGCTCTTGTCCAGCCGGCTATCTGTCGGATCACCGACGGATCCTGCCAATGGCCGACGACCACCTTGCGGTTCAGTCGCATGCGGGTCATCATAAATCCGAACTCCCTGTCGCCATGGGCGCTCTGGTTCAGGTTCATGAAGTCCATGTCGATATGCTGCCAGGGGATGTCGCGGTTGAACTGGGTATGCAGGTGCAATAAGGGTTTTCGGAGGATCGAGAGACCTCGGATCCACATTTTGGCGGGGGAGAAGGTATGCATCCAGGCTACGATGCCGATGCATGCTGATTGGTTATTCGCTGCCTCGCAGATGTTGAAGATCTCTTCAGTTGATTTGACCGTGGGTTTGAAAACGATCCGCACCGGCATATCTGTGTGTGCATCAAAAAAAGCAGCGATCTTTTGCGAGTGTTCTGCCACCTGGCGCAGTGTTTCCGCTCCGTAGAGATCCTGACTGCCTGTCACAAACCATACTTCCCGTTGCCTGAGGTCGATCATATTTATTTTTTTGAAGTGAGATATCAATTGCCGTAATAGGCGTTGGGGCCGTGCTTGCGTTCATAGTGCTTTCGGATGAGGGCATCCTTCAGCCTCGGAGCTTCCGGTGAGATCTGCCGGGTGATGAAGGCCATGCGTGCGATCTCTTCCAGCACAGCAGCATTGTACACGGCCTTGTGCGCATTCTTGCCCCAGGTGAAAGGCGCGTGGTTTCCCACCAGGACCATCTCCACTTCGCGGGCATCCAGTCCGCGTTCCTGAAAACAATCAAGGATCTGATGGCCGGTTTGAAGTTCGTAGTCTCCTTCGATCATCTCATCGCGCATTGGCGGGGCACAGGGGATGTCCACCGTGTTGTGATCCGCATGGGTGGTGCCCAGGATCGGGATGTCGCACTGCGCCTGGGCCCAGGCGGTGGCATAGGTTGAATGTGTATGTACGATGCTGCCGATGAAGGGCCAGTGCCGAAAGAGCACGGCATGGGTAAGGGTATCAGATGAGGGGCGCATTTTCCCTTCCACCACTTTTCCGTCGAAATCTACGATCACGATCATCTCGGGTTTGAGCGCCACGTAGGGCACCCCGCTGGGTTTGATGGCAAACACGCCCCGTCGGTGATCCGCCACACTTACATTGCCAAAGGTGAACAATACCAATCCCAGTTTCGGGAGTTCCAGGTTGGCATGACAGGCTTCCTCCTTGAGATCTTCGTACATGGGTGATGAATTCGGGGGGCTTTATTGAACAGGGGCATTCGATTCCGTGAATGCACCCGCTTTCAGATATTGCTGATATCTGGTTTCGTAAAAAGCTACACGATCTGCACGCGGATGATAGATCGCCTCGAAACCCTGGCCCATGGCCTGCATGGCATCTTCTATCCGCAGATGCAGCCCGGCTGCCGTGGCGGCAAACATCCCCGCACCCATGGCACAGGTCTGTTCGCTGCGATGGATGCGGATGGGCATGCCCGTCACGTCGCTCATCACCTGCATGATGTAAGGTGATTTCCGGGCGACTCCGCCCAGACCGATGAGGCCTTCGATGGCGACCCCTTCCGTCCTGAACCGGTCGATGATGCTTCTTGCACCGAAACAGGTGGCTTCTACGAGTGCCCGGAACACGCGCGCGGCATCAGTTCCCAGGCGGAGGCCATGCAGACTTCCCGTCAGATACTGATTGGCGTCGGGGGTGCGCCGGCCGTTGAACCAGTCGACGGCCAGTTCGTCGTCCTCATCCGGCGGGAGCGATCCGGCCTCTGCGGAGAGCAGGGGGATCAGTTGTTCTTCCAGTTGATGCCTGATGATGCTTCGCATCGCAGGATCCAGGGCAGATATGTCATCCAGCATGCGGAGGACGGGGTCCATGATCAGCCGGCGCAGCCAGGCGTAGGTATCGCCAAAGGCCGATTGTCCGGCTTCCAGTCCGATCATGCCCGGGATCACCGAGCCGTTGACTTGTCCGCAGATGCCACTGACTGTCCGGTTGCCGATTTCCTGTACGCCTGCAACGAGGATGTCGCAGGTGGAGGTGCCCATGACCTTGCTGAGATGCCCGGGTTCGATCTGGCCGCCTACGGCGCCCATGTGGGCATCGAAGGCACCGACAGCCACCACGACCTCTTCCGACAGTCCCAGCCTCGACGCCCATTCCGGCGAGAGTGTGCCGACGGGCGTATCTGATGTCCAGGCGTCCCGTCCCAGACTGTTCACCCGTCCGTCGAGCAGTGGATCGAGGGTCGTGAAAAATGCGTTGGGCGGGTATCCTCCGAATTCTGCGGCCCAGAGTCCCTTGTGACCTGCAGCGCAGACACTGCGTTTCATCGCTCTGACATCGTTGCCGCCTGTCAGCAGGAAGGGAATCCAGTCGCAGTGTTCGACGAAAGACACGCATGCCTTCCGGACGGATTCATCCGTTCGCAATATCTGCAGCCATTTTGCCCAGAACCATTCCGAAGAATAGATCCCGCCGACGAATTGAAGATAGTCTGTATCGAATTGTTTGGCGTGGCGGTTGATCTCCGTAGCCTCCCGGATCGCTGTGTGGTCCTTCCAGAGCACAAACATCGCATTCGGGTTTTCTGCCCATTCAGCCTTCATGGCCAGCGGCGTTCCTGTGGCATCCACCGCTACGGGTGTGGATCCGGTCGTATCCACGCCGATGGCCCTGACCTGTCTGGCTACCTCAGGACCCGCCTTGGCCAGGCAGTCGCGGATCGTTCGTTCCAGCCCTTCGACATAATCCAGCGGATGCTGTCGGAAGCGGTTCGCTGCTGCGTCGCAATACGATCCGCGTCCCCATCGTTCGTAATGATGGACGGAGGTGGCTACCTCGGTTCCATTGTCACTGTTGATGATGACCGTTCGAACGGAATCCGTGCCGTAATCGACACCGATCACAAAATGGGATGATGACATGGCTGCACTGACAATGATGGTTCTTATGGGTTGTTCCGGACCCGGTACCTTGATCCGCTCAGGGGTCAAAGTATCACAAATAAAGGGAATACCCGTCCTGAATTATCCTGAGTCTACCTAAATAGGATCAATTTCTGCCAATCTATCCATAAATTCAATAAAGAGTCCGTCAACTCCCTGTTCATTTCCGAAATTGCACAATTAACAGGCGTTATTATAAATACTCCATCATGAAAGCATTCTCCGTCAACATCATCCTTTTTCTGCTCCTGGCAGCACAGTTTTTCGTAATGCCCGCCGTGGCACAGGATGAAGAGGAGGATCGTCCGGGCAGGAATATCTTCAAGACCAATTTGGCCGGTCTGGCGCTCCGCAATTATAATCTGACCTATGAGCGGATGCTTTCGAAGAAGACCTCCTTCAATCTCGGATTCCGGACCATGCCTTCAGGCCCCGTCCTTTTTAAGGACAGGATCCTCAACAGCATCGAAGCCGCGGGCACCCCTGGCAGCGTCGATGCCCGCAATGAGATCGAATCGATCCGTATGAGCAATTTCGCCGTCACGCCGGAGATCCGGTTCTATGCCGGAAAGAAGGGATATGGCCATGGATTTTATTTCTCATTGTTCTATCGATATGCCCGGCATGAGGTCGGCAACATCAGTATAGACTATCAGAACAATGCCGGCGCCACCCGTACAGCCACGCTGACGGGTAGTTTGACCTCCAATACCGGCGGCTTCATGCTGGGTTCGCAGTGGGTGATCGCCAATCGTGTGGCGCTCGACTGGTGGATCATTGGTCCGCATTTCGGCGCAGGCAAGGGCACCCTTTCTGGTCGAAACAGTTCGCCCATCTCTACCGATGACCAGAACAGCCTGCGTACCGAGATCGCAAATGTGCTGGAGGCCGTTCCTTTTGTGAAGAATGTGATCGATGTGAACGCATTGGGGGCGAATGTGTCCCTCACCGGGCCCTGGGCCGGCGTTCGCGGGGGTCTTTGCCTTGGTATTCGACTCTGATCGCCGGAAGCAGGTCAGCTCCGATATATTATGAAAATGAACATATTTACTTCTGTTCATGTAAGCCTGTGTAAATATGCTATAACTGCCATATTTATCATGGTTACCACAGGTGTCCTGGCTCAGCGGTCTTCCCGGATCGCGCATGGGACGCCTGTTCGGTTTTCTTTGAATGCCTATTCTTTCAACTCAAGGTTGATGGAAAAAGATCCTGCAGACGGCCGGTCGGTATTCGGTTTGTTGGATCTGATAGATTGGGCAGCCGGTCAGAACCTGGAGGCGGTGGATATCACCGGGTATTATTTTCCGGGCTATCCGATCCCGCCATCTGATGATGTCATTCGCAAGGTTCGGCAAAGGGCGGCGGCACGTGGACTGGCCATCAGTGGCACGGGTATCCGGAATCACTTCGCTTCTGCCGATCCGGCGGTCAGGGAGGCAGGCATTCAGCTCGCCAAACAATGGATCGATGTGGCGGCAAAGCTTGGCGCTCCGGTCATCCGGCTTTTTGCAGGACCGATGCCGCCGGGGTACGATAACAGATGGGAAGAAGTGATGACTTGGATGGCGCCCTGCTTTCGGGTATGTGCGGAATATGCGGAGACAAAAGGCGTGCGGATCGGTATACAGAATCATGCAGATGCCTTGTCAACCGCCGATCAGTGTCTGCGTTTGCTGAAGGCCATCGATCATCCCTGGGTGGGCCTGATCGTAGACACCGGAAGTTTCACCACTTCAGACCCATATCAGGAGATTGAGATCACCGCTCCCTTTGCAGTCAACTGGCAGGTGAAGGAACGGCTGCATGGTGAGGGTACAGACCGGAAAACGGACATGCAACGGGTCATGCGTATCATCCGGACATCCGGTTACAGGGGCTTTGTACCTGTGGAAACCTTGCCTGAGAAGGGTAAACCCTATGATCCCGCCGTTCGGGTGCCGATGCTGCTGGCGGAGATGCAGGCAGCGAGGGAACTCGAGTTCAAATGATCGTCGTCACTTGACCGTCAGCGTTGTACCGCTGATCTCTACAGTTTTCTTGGTCAGTCCGCTGCCGGCGGGTCCCCCGGTCACAGCTCCGGAGATGTTGAAATTGGAGTTGTGTGCCGGGCAGTTGAAACTCTGCGTCTGTGGCTGAAATACCACGGTACTCCCTGCGTGGGGACATACGGAGGAGAAGGCTGCGAAACTGGTGACAGCGTTTCCGGCCGCGAT
>CANHUK010000054.1 GCA_947463755.1 Chitinophagaceae bacterium | reverse complement strand
ATCTGTCTGCCTTCGATGCCTTTTCAAACTTCCCCGAACCGGATTCTTACAACAGCCGCGCAATCCTGTCGAAATGTTGTTCTGGGGACGCACTCCGGTCGATGCCGCCGGCAGTCTCTTCTATTTCAGCCGGGGTTCCGCCATGCAGCGGATCCTGCATGCCCTGAAATATCGCGGTAACCGGCAGGCCGGCGTCAGGCTGGGCAGATCACTCGGTGATGCCATTGGCGCATCCGGCCGGTTCAGCCCCATAGATGCCATCATTCCCGTACCGCTGCATCCGGAACGGGAAAAAATCAGGGGTTACAATCAGGCAGAATGCATCGCCCGCGGCATTGCGGTCGCCACCGGATGGCCTGTGTGGACAGGACTGGTGAACAGGATCAGGCAAACGGACACACAGACACGGAAGAACCGGATCGAAAGATGGTCGAACCTCTCAGATGGCTTTCGACTGAGCCGACCCGAACAAGTCGCCGGTAAACATCTGCTAATTGTTGACGACGTCATCACGACGGGCGCAAGCCTCGAGGCCTGCGCACAGGGCATTCTTCAGGCGTCCCCGGCCAAACTATGCATCGCCACCATCGCCTATGCCTCACAATGAGGCGGAAAACGTATTTTCGATGCACATGTATCGCATACCGATCATTATAGCACTGGCGGTCGTATTCTTCGGATCCTGCAGAAAAACAGAGCTCATCGATGCCGGACCGGATTCCGTCAGATGTTCGGCTGACACGATCCGATTCGATACGGTCTTCACAACCGCAGGATCCGCCACCACAGGCTTCCTGATCTTCAACCTCGAAGACCAGCCGGTAAGCATCAGCGCTGCCCGGCTTGCCCGGGGTACCGCATCCATGTTCCAGATGAATATCGACGGGGTGCCGGGGCCGGTCGCACGCCAGATCCGTATCGAGGCCCGGGATAGTATTTACGTATTTGTCACCGTCAGGATCGATCCGGATGCAGCCACCAACCCGTTCCTGATTCGCGACAGCCTGCTCATTGAACTACAAGGCCGCACACAGGCCGTTATCCTGGAAGCGTGGGGGCAGAACGCCCGTTTTCTTCGGAATGCCGTCATTACCGGCGACACACGTTTTGACCGGACACTTCCCTATGTCATCCTGGGCGGATTGCAGATCGCCAGGAATGCGCGACTAACCATCGAGCCAGGCAGCAGGATCCATCTGCATGCGGATGCACCGATCCTTGTCGACGGCAGCCTCGTGACCCGCGGCTCGGCTGCCGAGCCGGTTACTTTCACGGGCGACCGGCTCGATGAGGGATACCGGAACCTGCCGGCGTCCTGGCCCGGGATCTACCTGAGGGCCTCGAGTACAGACAACCGGCTGACACATGCGCGTATCCTGAATGCATACAACGGGATCGTCGCCGAAGGCCCATCCGCTGCCAACCGACCTAAGTTGATACTCGACCGCTGTTTGATCGACAATGCTTATGAGGCCGGAATTGCGGGCTCGGGCAGCTCCATCGAGGCAGAAAATTGTCAGGTCAGCAATTGCGGCAGGAATATTCTGCTCCTGAAAGGCGGAGAATATCTCTTCAAACACTGCACCGTGGCTTCTTTCTCCCATGCGCTGATCCCGCATAAATACCCGGTCTTTACCGTACAGAACTGGGACAGCACGCGCCAGGGAGTGACCACCTATCCTGTATCCGTGCAGGTAGACAACAGTATCATCTGGGGCGATGAAGGAACCGTTGAACAGGAATTCTTTACGTCCAGGCGCGGAGCCAATCCCTTCCAGGTCAATCTGCGTAACTGCCTGTTCCGCGGATCCGCGGATCCGGCAAATGCCGTCTTAACAAACGGGCTGCGAAACCAGCCGCCTCAGTTCGACAGCATCAACACGACAAAGCGTTACTTCGACTTCCGGATCCGGAAGAAATTGTCCCCCGCCCTCAACAGAGGCTTGCCGGGGCTGGTCGCAAGAGACCTGGACGACATGCCACGGGATGCGCAGCCTGACCTGGGCGCTTATGAAAGACAGTAAATGAACCAGACGCCCCGGGTGTTTGTTGTAAGTAATAATAACACACTAAAACTTCATCATGCTCAACGTGCTCATGCTATCAACCATCCTGACCTTTGCCGGTGGGATCTATGACTTCAAGGTACCCTCTTTGGACGGCAGCCAGATCGATTTCTCTAAATTCAAGGGAAAGAAAGTGCTGATTGTGAACACAGCCTCTCAGTGCGGCTACACCAAACAGTACGACGACCTTCAGAAACTCTACGAACAGTACAAGTCGAAGCTCGTCATCGTTGGATTTCCGGCGAATAACTTCGGCGGACAGGAACCCGGCAGCAACGAGGAGATCAAGGAGTTTTGCCGTAAGAATTATGGCGTGACCTTCCCCATGGCGGAAAAGGTGTCCGTCAAGGGCTCCGACACCCATCCCCTCTTCCAGTGGCTGACCCAAAAATCTAAGAACGGGGTAATGGACGCAGAGATCCGCTGGAACTTCACCAAGTTCCTGCTGGACGAAGAAGGCCGTCTGCTCGCTGTTTTCCCAAGCAGCGTCAAGCCCGGCAGCGAAGAGATCGTAAAATACCTCAAGTAACGTTTTATCCGACGCAAACACCCCTGGTCAGCGACTATGACCAGGGGTGTTTGCGTACTGTTGACCCCGGAGCGATTATCTTCGTGTTCCTATGAGATTTTCCTCCGTTATCGGACAATCAGCCGTCAGGGAAAGGCTAAAGGCCATGGTGCGGGACCAGCGCCTGAGCCACGCCCTGCTCTTCCTTGGACGCGAAGGAACCGGAGGCCTACCCCTGGCCATGGCCTTCGCCCAATATCTGTGCTGCGATCAGGTGACGGGCCGAGGGGCTACACGGGCCCAGTCTGCAACCACCTCCCTGTTCGGAGAAGCCGAAACAACACCGGTGGCCTCGTCAGCTGCCCTTCCTGAAGATAGTTGCGGCACCTGCCCGGCCTGTACCAAGGCCGCGGGGATGATGCATCCGGACATACACTTCACCTACCCGACCATTTCCCGAAAATCAGGCACCCCTTCCCTGAGCAGCGACTTTGCCGCGGAGTGGAGAGAATTCGTGAAGTTGCACCCATACGGGAATGACTTCGACTGGCTGCAATTCATCGGTGCTGAAAACAAGCAGGGGAATATCACGGCAGCCGAATGCAACGAGATCGTCAGGGTCCTGAGCCTTAAAAGTTTCGAGCAGGGCTACAAGATCCATATCCTATGGATGCCGGAATACCTGGGCACTGAGGGCAACAAATTGCTGAAACTGATCGAGGAACCACCACCCAACACCTTGTTTCTGCTCGTCGCACAGGACGACGCCCGGATATTGGCCACCATCCTGTCAAGAACCCAGCTCGTCAGGATCCCGCCGCTGGATCAGGATACCCTCGCGGCGGCACTCCTCGCCCGGACCGGCGTGACGGAACAACAGGCCATGGCCACAGCCGTGCTGGCAGACGGCAATTATCGCGAAGCCATTTCCATACTCCAACACAACGAGGAAGACTGGCAATCGATGACCCGCGACTGGTTCAACGCCATACTCAGGGGTGGGCCCGTGGCTCAGGTGAAATGGGTCGAGGAGATCTCCAAGCACGGACGGGAAAAACAAAAGCAGTTCCTGCTATACGTAAACCACCTGCTCGCCCAGAGTATCAGACTTCGATCCCTCGGTGAACGGGCACCGGTGATGCAGGACAACGAAAAGGATTTCGCCGGCAGACTGAACAAGATGGCCTCCATATCACAGCAACAGGCCATGGTCGAGGAACTTGATCGCGCCGCCTATCAGATCGAAAGAAACGCCAACCCCAAAATACTCTTCCTGGCGTTGTCCATCAGATTTTGGCATATCATCAGGGACAATTCACTAATTTTGATGGAGTGAGGGTACGGACCGGAACGTGAGGTCGAGCTGTGGGATACCGTACTGAAGGAATGTAACTGAGCCATTCATCGCTTCATATCTTCCCGGAAAAAGGATTTCCGTGTTCGTTTCCACCCCTGGAAGCACCCCCGGACCCCGCAAGTGGTCTGCGGTCTGACGCGGACAACCGACGCACCCTCCCTTGTCGGGTTGCCACTAGCATGTGGCACCTTCTATCATCATATAACGAACTCAGACATGGGATGTACCTCTTGTGGAACCGGCAAACCCAATGGTTGCCAAAGCAACGGCGGATGCAGTACCGGAAGTTGCAACCGGCTCAATGTGCACGACTGGCTGGCCAACCTCCCCTTCAGTGATCCCGAGGGATCTTGCAAGGTTGTGGAGATCAGCTTCAACAACGGCAGCAGAAAGGAATTCTACCGAAATAACACCCTGCAGATCTTTTCCAAAGGAGACATGGTCACCCTGGAAGGTGTCAACGGGTTCGATGTGGGCTCCGTGAGTCTGACCGGTGAACTCGTTCGCCTTCAGTTGAAAAAACGACGCGTACAGGAACATGCGTCCGACATGAAAAAGATCCTCAGGCGGGCCTCTGATACGGATCTGCAAAAATGGCGCGAATCCAAGGGCCGGGAGAAGGAAGCGCTGATCCGGTCGCGGGCCATCGCCCGCCAGCTGAAGTTGAACATGAAGCTGTGCGAGGTGGAGATCCAGGCGGATGGCAGAAAAGCCACCTTCTTCTACATCGCAGACGACCGGGTGGACTTCCGTGAGCTGATCAAGATCTTCGCCTCGGAATTCCGCGTGAAGGTGGAGATGAAACAGATCGGTGCCCGGCAGGAATCAGCCAAGGTCGGCGGCATCGGAAGCTGCGGCCGTGAACTCTGCTGCAGCAGCTGGCTGTCGGATTTCAAAAGCGTGACCACCACGATCGCCCGGTACCAGAACCTCTCCATCAATCAAACCAAACTGAGTGGTCAGTGCGGGCGCCTGAAATGCTGCCTGAACTACGAACTGGACACCTACCTTGACGCACTGAACGGCTTTCCAAGGGATGCAGACAGTCTTGAAACCGTCAAAGGCCGGGCCAATCTGATAAAAAAGGACATCTTCAAGGGACTGATGTGGTATGTGCTGCCCGACAGCAACCGCCATTATCCGCTGACCATCGAAACCGTGCGAAAGATCCGCGAGATGAACCTCCGGGGCGAAAAGGCCACAGAACTGGAAACCGCCGAAACAAGTGGAGCCCAGAAGGCAAAGGAGGCCACACCCCAGTTTGTGGATGTCGTCGGCCAGATCAGCCTGCGCAGCCTCGAACGCAACAGTCAGAAACGAAAGCAACGCGCCAGGGAAAGAGATAAGCCCGCCCCCGCCCTGCAAGGCAGGAACCCTTCTACACAGGACCAGCCGGCCCGCGAAAATGAACCCCGGCGGGATGGAGGCAAACCCACACCATCCGGTGGTCCCCGCCGGGAACCCGGACGCAGCGGCGGAGGCCCACGGCCTGCACAGCCTCCCCAGGCACAGGGCAGGCCCGCAATAGACAAGTCCCGGCCGGACAATCGCCCTCATCGTGGCCCCAGAAAAGGACCCGACAAACCGGCGGAACCTGGCGCCTGACCCTCTCCCCAACATAAGATCGGGGCTGTGAAGACCACAGCCCCGATTGCATGTTCAGCATATATACAAGTTTCATTTCAATCCTGTCGGAGTGACTGATAGATCTGCTCGTGGATATTGCTGCGGACATTCATCCGCAGCAGCTTGTTGCTGCCATCAGGATGCACCCGATTGGACACAAATACGTAAACGAGGTCCTGGGCAGGATCAGCCCAGGCACAGGTGCCCGTGAATCCGGTATGCCCGAAAGTAAGCGGAGAAGCGCTGAAGGTAGGATATGGGTCCTTGCGCGTGGCATTGTCCTTCTCCGGTTTGTCGAAGCCCAGTCCCCGTCGGCTGATCTCGCTATGATAGGCCGTGAACCGGTCGATCGTCGTATCCGAAAGGTATCTCCGCCCGTTCATAACGCCTTTGT
This sequence comes from Chitinophagaceae bacterium, assembly GCA_947463755.1. GTDB lineage: Bacteria > Bacteroidota > Bacteroidia > Chitinophagales > Chitinophagaceae > Pollutibacter. The sequence goes on along the minus strand of CANHUK010000054.1, from coordinate 2,186 downwards.
TGAGCAGCATCTGCATCAGCACCGCGATATCGTAGGCGCTGCTGAACAGGCCTGCATGACCGGCCACCCCACCGAAGAGTGCCGCACCGGGGTCATGCACATCACCATGCACAAGGCTGCGCCGGAAGGTACGCTCAGCCTCCGTGGGCGCCACCATGTCCTTTGAAAACCGCTCCAACGGGCGGAATCCGGAACTCACCAGACCCATCGGCCGATAGAACTCCCGGGCCACGAAGGCGTCCAACGTAAGACCGCTGATCGCTTCCACGATCTTTCCCAGGAAGATGAAGTCATTATCACTATAGATATAAGCGTCGGGCTTCTCCAGCCGGCTCTGCACCATTCTGCGATACATGGTATCGCGGAAATCATTCCGGAGATACATGCCCTCCGTCACCCGGATGTCATAACCAGCCCCGGGTGCCGTCCGGTAATATCCATCCTTCGGGATGCCCGTGACGGTGTCAAGGGTTTCACGATAGAAGGGAATGAAGGATTTCAGGCGGGCCTGGTGGAGGAGGATGTCCCGGATCCGCAGCCCCTCTTTGTCGGACCCCCGGGTCCAGGGCAAATAATCCCCGAGCCGTCCTTCCAGTGACAGGCGGCCCTGGTCGTATAGTTTCATTACAGACAATGTGGTGGCACAGATCTTCGTGACAGAGGCCATGTCCCACAACATCTCCGGATGAACGGGCGCCAGGCTGTCGTAGGTCTGATAGCCGAAGGCACGCTGGTAAACGATGCGGCCCTTACGCGCCACCAGCACTACACAGCCGGGGGTGGACTGCTGCCGGATGGCGTCATGGGCCAGAGAATCGATGACGGCCAGCGGTTCCGGACGCATGCCAACGGCCAGGGGCGCCACCGTCGGCATGAGTTTGGGTGTCAGGCCGGTTCCAACGGGCATCTGTTCGCAGACCGTCACCGGAAGCCTGCCAACGGGTTGCAACCTGCCGGCCAGCATCTCGCCTGCCACATCGCGGGAGATCGGCTCATCCTCGTAGCAGACCAGCAAATTTTTCGACTGGCATGCCTGCAATGCGGCATAAGGGTTGCCAAACAATACCACCGCATGCGGTTTCAAGGCGATCGCCTCACGCCAGAGCTGTACAGCGGCATCGCTCATGCCAAACTGCCTGCCCGGAAAGCGCGTCAGTCCGTGGATGCTTATCACCACCGCATCGTATCGCTGACGGATCAGCTCCAGGATCGAAGGCACGCGGGCAGGGGATTGTTTGTAGTCGAAATGAAACACATCCGCATCGTAATCCAGTCGCACCTTCCGGCTGAACTCATTATCGCGCGACGTGCCCAGGGAGATGAGTGCCACCCGCTGCGCACCACCGGCGGTGAGCGGGAAAGCAGACGGATCCTCATATCGGGCAAGCGTGAGCGCCTTCAGGGCCACTTCCCGTCGGATCTCAGGTGAACGCCGGTTGAGGTCGGCGGTCAGTCCTTCCAGCTTCACCGGTGACATGTTGGCCAGACCATAAGCATACTTGGCCCTTAACACACGACGTACATGCGTATCAATATCCGCCCAGGAAAGTTTGCGCTTTTTGATCGCCCTGCGTATCCGCGCAACAGCCACAGGGATATCGCCCGGCAGGCAGAGCATGTCGTTGCCTGCGATGAGTGCCTCTACAGAGGCCTGGCCGTCTGGATAATACTTGCTCACACCCTTCATCTCCAGGGCATCCGTGAACGTGAGTCCCTGAAAGCCAAGCTCCTCCCGCAGCAATCCCGTCACATTCCTGGCAGATATCGACGTGGGTTTATTGGCGGTATTGTCTATGGCCGGGATGGACAGATGCGCGACCATCACGCTACCCACACCACCTCGAATGAGTTCACGGAAAGGGAACAATTCCAGAGAGTCCAACGCGCCCCTTGACTTATTGATGATGGGAAGGTCGTAGTGAGAATCTACACTCACATCGCCATGACCCGGGAAATGCTTGGCGGAAGCCATCACCCCGGCATCCTGCATGCCTCTCATATACTGCAAACCATATTGCGCAACGATCCGCTTATCCTCACCAAAAGACCGGTCGTTGATGACCGGGTTGGCGGGATTGTTGTTGACATCCACCACGGGTGCGTAGTTGACGTGAATGCCCAGGCGGCGACACTGTTCGGCCACCCAGCGTCCATAGCGATAGATCAGGTCGGGATCACGTACGGCT
>CANHUK010000053.1 GCA_947463755.1 Chitinophagaceae bacterium | reverse complement strand
CGACTGGTGGAGCAAGAATTCTTTTGGTAAGCCGTGCTATATCGGCCTGGGTTATTACCGCGCCGGCAGTAACACGGCCTGGCGCGACCGGACCCTGATCCCGCGCCAGCTGCAGGCCATCCGTCAGACGCCGAATATTGGAGGTGCTGTTTATTTCAGCAGCAAGTCCTTCATCCGCAATCCGCTTGGCTGGAACGACACATTGCGTAATCGTTTTTATCGATATCCTGCCCTGGTGCCACCGGTACCGCGGCTGGCGGGCATCCGGCCCCTGTCGCCGAGGATCGAAGCAGCGGAATGGCAGCGCGACGACCTGATGCGGCTGACCGTGGTAGCGCCCGAAGGTCTCAATGGGAAGATCCGTCAGGTGGCTGTTTATGCCCGCTATGGTGATGAACAGGAAGGGTCTGTGGCCAGGCTGATCGCTGTGCAGCCTTTTGCCCCGAGGGTTCAGTTCGACCTGGCTTGTCCGGCAGACGCTCGTCAGATGCAGTATCACGTCACCTATGTGGATGCCGGTAACCGGGAGAGTGAAGCGGCCGAGGCCGATCGCGCGCGTGTCCGATTTGTTCGGGATGCCCGGGGTGGCTGGCGGCGGGCCGAGCCCTGATGGGTTCGGTGCGTGGTCCTTATTTTCTTTTACCTTCCAGCTTGTCGACGTATTCGAGGGACCCCAGCCTCAGGCGGACGGGTATACCCGTTTTCTTTTCCCAGCTCCATTCCTGGCGGCAGAAAAAACCATAATTCCTGACCTGACCATCCGGCATCGGTGTGTGATATCCGATGCGGATCGGGGGTTTCTGCGAATTTATGGACATACTGTCTGCGGTCCTGACAGGCTGAACCCCTGGCATCAGGGTATCCGCAAGTGCCGCCAACTGTTGGTTTTCCGATGGGCAGCCGGCAGAGAGTATGATTGAAATCGTGATCCACATTGATTCTCCGGATTTATCGTAAATTTAGGCTTGATTTTTGATGGGTGCACCGATTTTTTCAAACCCGGCAAACTTCCGATCCATATGGCCCTTCATCAAAGCCTGCAGCAGAAGCTTCTCCAGAAGTTGTCTCCTCAACAGATCCAGTTGATGAAGCTTCTGCAGGTACCTACGGCGAATCTGGAGGAGCGCATCAAGGAGGAGTTGGAGGAGAACCCGGCGCTGGAGATGTCTGACGAGGGGTCTGCCACCTCTGCTTCCGATGATTTGGAGGATGGGTTGGATGCGGGCTCAACCGGAGATGATCATGATGCCGAGGATGGTGGTGAGGATGATTACGGCACGCTGGATTTGAGCGACTATGTGCAGGACGAGGATGAGGTGGGGGATTATCGACTGCGCGACGATAATCATCCTGAGCTGGACGACGGGCGTGTCATTCCTCAGCGGGTGGAATCGTCTTTCCATGAATTGTTGTCAGAGCAGCTGGGGATGCTGAACTTCAGCGAGGAGGCGCTTCGCATTGCCGAGCAGATCGTCGGAAGTCTGGATGATGATGGATATCTGCGCAGGGAGACGGAATCGATCGTGGACGATCTGGCGTTCAGACAGAACATACATACAACGGTTGCCGAGACGGAGGCGCTGATCAAGGTGATACAGCAATTCGACCCGCCGGGTATTGCGGCCCGGGATCTGAGGGAGTGTTTGTTGTTGCAGTTATATCGTCGGGTTCCTTCGGGAGACGAGGATCTGCAGCAGGTAGCCATCCGTATCCTGGAGAAGTATTTCGAGGAGTTCACCCGCAAGCATTACGAGAAGATCCAACGTTCGCTGAACCTTACGGATGAGGATCTCCGGGATGCGATCGCCATCATACTGCGTCTGAATCCGAAGCCGGGAGGTCAGCTTGGCGGAGATGGTCCATCGGATACATATCTTATTCCAGATTTCTTTATACATAACACCGCCGGCAAGCTCGAAGTGACGCTGAATGCGCGTAATGCGCCCGACCTCAGGGTCAGTGAGGGTTACCGGGAGATGTTGCGCGACTACGAGAAAGGCAGCAAGAGTGATCGACGCCAGAAAGAGGCGGTGATGTTCATCAAGCAGAAGATCGATGCTGCCAAGTGGTTCATAGATGCCATCCGCCAGCGTCAGCAGACCCTTTTGCTGACGATGGGAGCCATCATGCAGCATCAGCAGGAGTTTTTTCTGACGGGAGACGAGACGACGATGCGTCCGATGATCCTGAAGGATATTGCTGCGTCCACGGGCCTCGACATCTCCACGGTTTCGCGGGTGGCGAACAGCAAGTTCGTACAGACGGAGTTCGGCACGTATCGCCTCAAATTCTTCTTCAGCGAATCGTTGAGTACGGAGAGCGGTGAGGAGGTGTCCACCCGAGAGGTGAAGAAGATCCTGAGTGATCTGGTGGAATCGGAGAGCAAGAAAAAACCGTTGAGCGATGAGCGTTTGACGGAGTTGCTGCAGGAAAAAGGGTATAATATTGCACGTCGGACGGTCGCCAAATACAGGGAGCAACTCAATATTCCTGTGGCGCGGCTCCGGAAATCATTGTGATCGCATGACTGAACCGAGTGTTCCTGTTTCGTATCCGACCTGGCTGACGCGGCTGGCCGGAATTTTATCCTGGCTGTTCCATCCCCTGTTTTTAGGTGTTTACATGATGTACTACATCGTGTTTGTGCACCCCGATCTGTTTTTGGCGGTGCCGGAGCGTGTGCGGGTCTTCAGGTTCATCACCTTTGTGGTCAACAACCTGTTTTTTCCGTTGCTGATCGTCATGCTGATGCGCTGGTTGGGCTTCAGCGGTTCGTTGCAGATGCGGACGCCGCGGGAGCGCATCGTACCCTACATTGCGTCCATCACTTTTTTCTTCTGGACCTGGCATGTATTCCGCAACCAGGCGGATTCACCGGAGGTATTGATCGATATGTGTCAGGGCATGTTCTTTGCGTCGAGCGTGGCGATCGTCCTGAACAACTTTTCGCTGGTCAGCATGCATGCCATCGGTTTGGGCGGTCTGCTGGGTTTGATGTACAATCTGATCGACCGGGGACTGGCGGAGTCGGCGATGCCGATGATCTTGTCGTTGCTGCTGACCGGTTTGGTCTGCACGTCGCGGCTGGTGCTGGGAAGGCACACGCCAGCGGAGATCGTTTTGGGGCTCCTGACCGGTCTGGTCACCCAGTGGGTGGCCTATCTTCTGTAGGCCGGATGCGATGCCAGGCCTCTTTCATCTCGAGCTCTTCGCCTGTTCAGCCTTTGATGAGGCTTGAATTTTCGAGATAATCCTGATCCGGGTAGTACATGAACAGCACGTTCCCGTCTTTCAGTTTGTCGATGATGGGTCTGTGGAGTGGGGCCGGCACAGCGGGGCATCCGAAGCTTCTGCCAATATATCCTCTGCCTCTGGCGATCTGCTCGCTGGCATAGGCAGCTGCGTGCATCACAATGGCGCGGGAAAGCGCTTTGTCATTTACCCCTTTTTCGCATCCATCGAGCTGCAGCGAATATCCGTTGGAGCCCTGATAAGTTTTGCGGGTGACGTAGAATCCGAGGCTGCTCATATGTGATGAGGGCTTGTTGGAGAAGCGGGTGGCATATTCCAGTCCGCTGTTCCGGCCGTGGGAGACGTAGGTGTGATATTCGAGTTTCCGCGATTTCAGGTCGATCACAAAGAGGCGTTTCTGCCGGGAGGGTTTGGTGAAATCGACGATCGCGAGCACGCTGTCGGTACCTGTCCTTCCTTCGTTCCGGAGTTTTTCGAATCCTTTCATGGCCATTTCGAAAACGTGCAGGTCGAGGCCCGCCTCGCAGAGGTTCATTTCTTCGTATGCGGAGAGGGCGGCTGATCTTTCCGTTGGTTTGACGGCCTTTATACCGCGTTCCGTTACGATGTTGGCGGGTGACGCCTCTGAGCGGATGCCGGCGATGAGGAGGATGCCGGCGATCAGTAGGGTCGCAGAAGACATGCCGATGGCACAGCTTCGCAGGATCTTCTTTTTTGTCGATGTGTTTTTCAGATGGTTCGGATTCATGTCCGTTGCTTTTTGATGGTTCTTCGTCCGATGAAAGGATGCTGATATTGTTCCGGCTTCCCTTTCTACCCCCATAAGGGAACAAAACCTGTGCCGAAGCGTCAGAAATATATCTTTTTTGACATAATTTACAGGTTGTATGAAAATTACATATACGTAAATAATTCAATTACATATTATTATGTATTATAAATTGAATTGTTAAAACCTGATCAATCCTGGCAACTCCCGGCAGGGCAACTGGCGGACAATTGCCCGGGCGGGGTTACATTTGCAGGATGCGCAAACAGAAATACCGGGTGATCGAGGGGGTGTCTGTCACTGGCTATGCGGCGGAGGGCCGATCATTGGCCAGGCTCGACGGCAAGGTATTGTTCATTGAGGGGGCGGTGCCCGGGGATGTCGTGGATGTGGCGGTCACGCGGAGCAAGAAGGATTGGGCGGAGGGCCGTGTATTGCGGTTCCATGCGTATTCGGAGGATCGTGTGGCGGCTTTTTGTGCACATTTCGGGGTATGTGGTGGTTGCAAGTGGCAGATGTTGCCTTACGAGCGCCAGCTAGTGTACAAGCGTCAGGAGGTGGAGGACAATCTTCGCCGGATCGGGAGGATCGAATTACCGGAAGTGCGTCAGATCCTTGGTGCGGAGGCTACGCGTGGCTATCGGAATAAGCTGGAGTTCACTTTCAGCAGTAAGCGTTACCTGACGGATGAGGAGATGCGCGGGGTGTCGCCGGAGGAGCGGGATGTGTTGAAATCGCGGTCTGCCCTGGGGTTTCATGTGCCGAAGTTGTTTGACAAGATCGTTGATATTGAGACCTGTCATCTGCAGGCGGGTCCCGTCAATGATATCCGGAACTGGATACGGACGGAGGCCTTGGCGCGCGGTCATGCCTTTTATGATATTCGTGCACACAGCGGATGGTTGCGCAATCTGGTGTTCCGTCAATGCGAGACGGGCGAGTTGATGGTAAATCTGGTCATTGCTGCGCCTGACCCGGAGGAAAGGGATCGTTTGTTGCGGGACCTGCATGCGGCCTTTCCGATGATCGATTCCTTGTATTACACGGTCAATGCCAAGATGAATGACAGTATACATGACCTGACGCCGGTGTTGTTTGCCGGCAAGCCTTTTGTGACGGAGCGTCTGGGTGAATTATCGTTCCGTATCGGACCGAAATCTTTTTTCCAGACCAACACTCGTCAGGCGGAGCGATTGTATGCGCAGACGAAGATCCTGGCGGGGCTCACGGGCCGTGAAACGGTTTACGATCTGTACTGCGGGACCGGCAGCATCGGTTTGTTTGTCAGTGATATGGCGGCGAAGGTGATCGGTGTGGAGGTGATCGCGGCGGCTGTGGACGATGCGCGGGAGACTGCGCGGATCAACGGGATCGGGCATGCGGAGTTTTTTGCCGGAGATGTGATCGATGTATGTGATGATGCTTTCTTCGAAAGGCATGGCCGACCGGATGTGATCATCACGGATCCTCCCCGGGCGGGGATGCATGAGCAGTTGGTTCGTAAGATCCTGGAGATCCGCGCTCCGAGGGTCGTGTATGTGAGTTGTAATCCGGCCACGCAGGCCCGCGATCTGCAGTTGCTGGATGCTGCCTATGCAGTGACGGCAGTCCAGCCGGTGGACATGTTCCCGCATACCCACCATATTGAGAACATTGCGCAGCTGACGCTGAAAAATCTTTAGGAAGCCCTAGGGACTCAGGCAGTAACTTTGTGATATCAACACCTTTGACATGCGAACGGATTTCAGGCCCAGGGGTTATAGTAATCTGCCCACGATCGTAAAAAATCTGCTGATCATCAATGGTTTGGTCTGGCTGGCACAGATCACCATCGGGGAGCGGCTGATCGGTATGGAGGAGACCTTCGCTCTTTTTTATGTGAAGTCGTTCTATTTCAAGCCGTGGCAGGCGGTCACCTATATGTTTTTGCACTCACCTGCGAATTTTTTTCACCTCTTGTTCAACATGTTTGCGTTATGGATGTTCGGAAGTACGCTGGAGAACCTCTGGGGTCCTTCCCGCTTCCTGACTTTCTATCTGTTGTGCGGGATCGGTGCTGCGGCTGTGCACATGGGTGCCCTTTGGTATGACATTTCGCAGCTGGAGCCGTTGTTCCGTCAGGGGTTGATCAGTGCCGAGCAGTTCGAGATGGCATTAAACGTGCCCACGATGGGTGCGTCGGGTGCAGTGATGGGGATCTTTGCCGCCTTTGCGTATACTTTCCCCAACAGCGAGATGCTGATTCTGCCCATCCCCTTCCCGATCAAGGCAAAGTGGGCGCTGCTGGGCCTGGCGCTGATGGATCTTTTTGGAGGTATTTCCAGCCAGCAATCGGGCATTGCGCATTTTGCGCATCTGGGGGGTGCTGCCTTTGGCATTCTGCTGGTCATGATCTGGAATCGTGGCAATCGCAGGATGTTCTACTAAGGAGTGTTCCCGTGGGCCTGAATATTTTTTTAATTTTAGGGAGAGCAAAACCACATGGGATACAGAGATTATCCGAAGCGTAACACTTCGAACTGGAGTGCCTCGAATCCATTGATCATGCTAGTCATCATCAATGTGCTTTTTTTCATTCTGCTGCATTTCATTAAGAGCATCTATAACTTCTCACGTTTACCTGAGACGTTGTTCATGCAGCATGTGCACGATTGGTTTGTCATCCCCGGGCGGGCGGGTCAATTCCTGCAGCGCCCGTGGGTGCTGTTCACGGCCATGTTCACCCAGATGAATCTGATCCTGATGGTGAGTAACATGTTTTGGCTCTGGACCTTTGGCTACATCCTGCAGGACCTGATCGGTGAGCGACGTGTGTTTCCGCTGTACTTGTATTCGGGTTTGGCGGCGGTGGTGGTCTTTTTGTTCATCTTCAATGTGATCCCTCAGTATTCCACTGTAGCGTCTTCGGTCACTTATTCGGGTGCGACCGCTTCGATCCTGGGTGTGGCGTTTGCGGCGACGGTGATCTCTCCGCAGTACCGGCTGTTTCCGATGATCGGGGGCGGGATCCCGCTCTGGTTGTTGACACTTGGCTTCCTGATCATCGATCTGGCGTCGATATCGGCATCTTCTTACATGTTTTTTGTCCATGGTGTCGCCGGTTTGACGGGTTTTCTATTTGCGAAGTCCTTGTTGGCCGGCCGTGACTGGTCTGCCTGGATGAATAATCTCTACGACCGGATCACTCATCTCTTCCAGCCGCGGGGCTCGAAGAAGCGTCGGATGGTGCGTCGGGAAGAGGTTTTTTACGACACACGCGGAAAGCAGCCTTTCGTACGAAAGGTGAATGTTACACAGCAGCGCATTGACGAGATCCTGGATAAGATCAATCAGAAGGGCTATCAGAAATTGACGGAAGAGGAGCGTGACATGTTGCGCCGGGCCAGTGAAGGAGAAATTTAAAGTGAACAGATGCGGCGTGTGCTGGAGAAAATAACCCTCAGGTTCATTCTATCGACGAATATCATCGCAGTTGTACTGCTGGGTGCGAGTGCACTGCTGGCGGGTCTCGATCCCAGGGATTGGTTCATCAGCGGTTTTCCTTCTCTTTTGTTCCCCTATTTCGCCCTGGTGAATGTGCTCTATGCCCTGTGCTGGCTGGCGGTCCGTCCGCGCTGGTCGATCCTCTCGCTGGCAGTCTTGGCGCTATGTTCCGGATCGCTTCGGTCGGTGCTTCCTTTCAGGACATCATCTCCTTTCCATACGGAGACTTCGGCAGAGAAGCTTCGGGTCATGACCTGGAACATCCGCTTCTTCACCCCGTTCCGTAGTCTTTATTACGATCCGAATTCGGGTTCTAAGTACGAGCACATCTTCCGTGAGATCGAGCGTTATCGTCCGGATATCGTTTGTTTCCAGGAGTTTACGAATAACGGCAGTCATGATGGTTCGGATCCGGTAGATATCCTAAAAAACAGGATGGGGTATCGTTACTTCTATTTCCCCGGCGACGATCTGAACTGGAATTCGGTGGCCAGTGGCACGGCCATTTTCTCCCGGCATCCGATCGTGGCAACGGAGAACATCCGATACGAAAAGGAGAGGTATCGGGACGTCGAGCACACGGTGGCCGCAGATATTCGCTGGGGTAAAGACACGATCCGAGTTTTTTCGATCCATCTCAAATCCTTTGGCTTTCTGCCCAGTGATTACAGTTCCTTTCAGAAGATCCGCAAATCCGAGGATACGGGCCTGCAAGCTTCGAAGAGTCTTTTT
>CANHUK010000052.1 GCA_947463755.1 Chitinophagaceae bacterium | reverse complement strand
GTCCGTGATGATGTCCTGTATGTTCTCCATGCCGACGCTCACCCGGATCAGTCCGTCAGAAATTCCATATTTAAGCCTGTCTTCCCTGGGCACGCTGGCATGTGTCATGGAGGCGGGGTGGCAGAGCAGCGTGTCACAGGTTCCGAGGGAGACGGTGCGGGTGCAGAGTCTGAGCCGGTTCATGACGCGGATACCGGCCTGCAGGCCATCCTTCATTTCGAAGCTGAGCATGGCGCCGGGGTGTCTCATCTGCTTCATGGCCACGAGGTGGTCGGGGTGGTGTGGCAGTCCGTTGTAGTTCACGCGTGCGACGGCCGGGTGTTCATCCAGGAAAGAGGCGACTTCCATGGCGTTATGGCAGTGGCGTTCCATCCGCACTTCTAGGGTTTTCATGCCATTGACGAGCAGGAAGGCGTCGAACCCGTTGCTGTTGCCACCAAGCATACGGTGGATCTTCGTGCCGTGCGTGCGCATGAATTCCACATCCCTACCCAGGAGCACCCCGCCAATAAGGGTGCCATGTCCGTTCAGGAATTTGGTGGTTGAGTGCACGACAAAATCTGCCCCAAAGCGGAAGGGCTGTTGCAGGTATGGGGTGGCGAAGGTGTTGTCGCAGGCGACAATGCATCCGTAACGGTGTGCGATCTCAGCAAGTGTTTCGATGTCCACACACTGGATCGTCGGATTTGCCGGGGTTTCGAGATAGACCATCCTGATGGAAGGGTCTGCTTTGAGGGCGTCTTCTGCGCGCTGCGGATCCCGCATATCTACGATGACAGATCCCATGCCGAGGGAGGGAAGGAGTCTGTTGAGGAGGTCCTGGGTTCCGCCGTAGAGCGAAAAGTGGGAGAGGATCTTATCGCCCTGTTTGAGGTTGGCGAGCAGCAGGGTAGAGATGGCTGCCATCCCTGATGCATGCAGGAGTGCCTTGACTTTGAGCGGGGCTCCCGCGGCATCAGTCACCCCGAAGGTTTCCATGGCCGCAATTTTCTCCTCGGCTTCCGTCATATTGGGATTGCCCCACCGCGAGTAAATATAACCCGGTTCTTCACCGCTGAAACGCCTCATACCTTGTTCCGCCTCATCGAACACGTAGGTCGAACTGGCGTAGATGGGGGTGAGGTGCGCGTAGTTCGGGTCCTGCTCGTGGCCGGCATGAATGGCCAGCGAACTGAAGCCTGAGATCGGGAAGTCCTTGTCGGCCATGGTTTGTGATGTTGGGGGATACCCCTTCGGTTATGCGTTTCCGTTATATGTATCGGATCGGTCCGGTTGGCGGGCGTTCAGTATTCCCACTTTATCCAGGTCGCTCCCCAGGTGAATCCGCCGCCGAAGGCCGCCAGCACGATGTTATCGCCCTTGTTGAGCTGCTTGCGGTAGTCCCACAAGCAGAGGGGGATCGTGGCGGCGGTGGTATTACCGTACCTTTCGATGTTCATCATCACTTTTTCCTGTGAGAGGCCCATCCTGTTGGCCGTAGCATCAATGATGCGCTTATTGGCCTGATGAGGAACAAGCCATGCGATGTCCTCGGCTTCGAGATTGTTTCTTTTCATCAGTTCATAGGACACGTCGGCCATACCGGTGACCGCGAATTTGAATACGGCCTGTCCTTCCTGATGTATATGATGTTCGCCATTGGTGACGGTTTCGATGCTGGCGGGCCGGAGCGATCCGCCGGCCTTCATATGCAGAAACTTTCCGCCGCTGCCGTCGCTTTTCAGGATGCTATCGAGCACGCCGTATCCTTCGATATTTGGCTCGAGGAGTACCGCGCCTGCCCCGTCGCCGAAGAGGATGCAGGTGGTCCGGTCTGTGTAGTCCACGATCGAACTCATCTTGTCTGCGCCTGCAACGACAACGCGCTTGTATCTTCCGGATTCTACCAGTGCGGCACCGGTGGTCAGGGCATATAAAAATCCAGAGCAGGCAGCCAGAATATCAAAGCTCCAGGCATTTTTGATCCCCAGCTTGTCGCAGGCCACGTTGGCGGTGGATGGGAAGATCATATCCGGAGTGACGGTTGCCACGATCAGGCAATCGATGTCGTTGGGTTGGATGCCTCGTTTTTCGCAAAGGCGCTGTACGGCCGGGACCACCATGTCGGATGTGGCCTTGCCTTCTCCTTTCAGGATCCTGCGCTCGGATACGCCGGTACGGGTCCGGATCCATTCGTCGTTCGTATCCACCATTTTTTCGAGATCGGCATTCGTCAGTTTGTCGTCGGGAACATAAGCTCCAATGGCTGTGATGGCGGCGGTTATCTTCGTACGCATGTCATTCTTTGGGTCGATGAGATGCGAAAATACCGAATCGAGGAATATTAACGGCCCATGAACATGTACGTTGGCCTATTCATTAGGCAAAACGCCTATTTTTGAATAACAAACGCGCGCATGATCGCATACCTGAACGGCCTTCTGACCCATACTTCTCCGTCCATGGTGCACGTGGAGGTGAATGGCGTCGGATATGAGGTGCAGATCAGTCTGAACACCTATTCCCGACTGGAGGGAAAGGAGAAGGTCAGGCTACTCATCCATCAGCAGTTCAGGGAGGATGGACAGACACTGTATGGTTTTCACGACCAGCCCGAAAAGGATATGTTTGTCCAGTTGATCGGCATCACCGGGGTTGGGGCATCCACTGCCCGCATGATGCTTTCTTCGATGCGTCCTGACGAGATCGCCCAGGCCATCTCAAAGGGTGACAGCCGTCTGCTTGAACGCGTGAAGGGGATCGGGAAGAAGACGGCCGAACGGATCGTCCTGGAACTGAAGGACAAGATGTTGAAAATTTCTGTTCAGATGTCCGGAAGCCTGCCGACCGCGATCCCGACACAGGAGCAGGACGCCCTGCAGGCGCTCATTGCCCTGGGAATTCCCCGTGCCACGGCGGAGACGGCCGTCAAAAAGGCCGCATTGGCGCTCCCGCCCGACCAGCCACTTGAAACACTCATCAAAAAAGCACTGCAATCAATTTGACCGAAAATCTACCCCACTAACACCTGTCGGCTGTCTTGAATCTTATTTCGGTCACGATATCCTTGTTTTGTCTGTCGATGACGTCGCATGCACTACCCGCTTTCGGGAAGGGGGCGAAGCCTGCGTCCTTGCACGCTGTACAGGACACCGTGCCCGGGCGTGACAGTCTCCGCTACCCGCTGGCAGATCGTCGGACCGATCGTTACTCTGCAGCCGGCCGCAACGCGTTTGACCTCCGGGATCCGGCGAATATCCGGGATTCTATCGTATATGATCCCACCACGAAGCAGTATGTGATCATCGAGAAGATCGGGGGCAAGTATTACCGGAAGCCGACCGCCCTGACGTTCGATGAATTCATGCGGATCCAGTCGCGAAAGGCCGAACAGGCCTATTTCCGGGATCGGGCGAATATGACCAGTCTGCTCAACCGGAAGACCCAGAAGCCGAAGCTCACCATGGGTGAAGATCTGTTCAACCGGCTTTTTGGCAATGGGAAGATCGATATCAAGCCCCAGGGTGAGGTGAATCTCACCGCAGGTTATCAGGGGCAGAACATCAAGAATCCCACCCTGCCGGAACGCGCCCGGAAGAATGGGGGGCTTGATTTCGACATGGCGGCGAATTTGAATGTGATGGGTAACATCGGCGACAAGATGAAGATGCCGATCAGTTACAACACCTTGTCCACCTTCGATTTCGAGAATCAGCTCAAACTGGACTATACCGGCGGCGGTGAGGATATTTTCCGGAAGATCGAGGTGGGTAACACATCTTTCGCCTCCAAGGGGACCCTGATCCCGGGTGCACAGCAACTATTTGGCATCAAAACGCAGATGCAGTTCGGCAAGCTCTGGCTGTCGACCATCGTCGCCAACCAGCGCTCGCAGCGTCAGTCGATGGCGATGCAGGGCGGGGCGAGTTCGCAGCCCTTCCAGATCAAGGCCGACGAATACGAAGAAAACCGGCACTTCCTGCTGGCCCAGTACTTCAGGGATACCTACAACAAGGCGATGAAGAACCTGCCGATCGTCAACTCGCAGGTGCAGTTGCTGCGACTGGATGTATGGGTGACCAACCGGACCGGTGCCACGACCAATACGCGTGACATCGTGGGCTTGATGGACCTGGGTGAGCAGAAACCCTATCAGCAGCCGCCTGTCATCAATGCTTTTCCAGGCTCGCCATACCCGTCCAATCAGTCGAACGATCTCTATCGGAAACTGACCGCGAATCCTTCCAGCCGGAATCCGGCCCTGGTCGGTAACTATCTCAATGGTCTCGGGCTCCTGCCGGTACAGGACTATGAAAAGACCTTTGCCCGGAAGCTGGATAGCTCTCAGTACTTTTTCAATCGTCAGCTGGGGTTCATATCCCTGAACATCAGCCTGCAGCCGGACGAAGTGCTGGGGGTGGCCTATCAATACACTGTCAACGGGCGGGTTTTCCAGGTCGGGGAGTTTTCGCAGGATGTTCCTGTGGATTCGACATCCGGCGTTCAGAAGGTACTATTTCTGAAACTCCTCAAGGCGACTTCTCAGCGTACGACCCTGCCCATGTGGGATCTGATGATGAAGAACGTGTATTCGGTCGGGTATGGTCAACTGGAGCGGCAGGATTTTCAGTTCAACGTGCTGTATCAGGAACCGGGTGGTGGAGAGAAGCGCTATCTGCCGGAGGGTGATCAGGCCGGTGTGCCGCTGCTGACCCTGCTGAACCTCGACCGCCTCAACAATCAGAACGATCCGCAGCCCGACGGGGTCTTTGATTTCGTGGAAGGATACACCGTCAATTCCTCCCAGAGCCGGATCATCTTTCCCGTCCTGGAGCCTTTCGGTCGGGACCTGGAGCCTGCATTCAACAACAATCCATCGCTCAGGGCAAAATATCTCTACTACCCGCTTTACGATACCATCCGGGCGATTGCCGCCACTTACGCGAATCTGAACCGGTTCGTCATGAAGGGTACATCCAAATCCACCGGCAGTTCCGGGGAGATCTCCCTGAATGCATTCAATGTGCCACCCGGTTCCGTATCCGTGACCGCAGGCGGGCGGACCCTGCAGGAGAATGTTGACTACACGGTCGATTACGTGTCCGGTACCGTGCGCGTGATCAACGATGCCATCGCCAAGTCGGGCGTACCGGTCAACGTGCAGTTTGAGAACAACGCGACCTTCGGTGTGCAGCAGCGGACCTATCTGGGGGCTCGATGGGACTATCTCTTCAGCAAGAAATTCTCGATGGGGGGTACCTTGGTTCGCCTCAGCGAGCGTCCTTTCTTTACCAAGATGGAGATCGGTAATGATCCCATCCGCAACACCATGATGGGGCTTGACCTGAACTACAACAGCGAGTTGCCCAGGGTGAATAAGTGGCTGGGCCATCTTCCGAACTATAAGCCTTCGGGCCCGACCTCCATCTCTGCCATGGCGGAGGCGGCGCGTATGATCCCGGGGCATGCTCCTCAGATCGGGAAGGGAGCCGCCGGACTGATCTATGTGGATGATTTCGAGGGTACGAAGGCCAGCATCGACCTGAGGTTTCCGCTGGTGAGCTGGACGCTTGCCTCCACTCCGCGGGGCGCCCGCGACCGGAGCGGTAACCTGCTGTTCCCGGAGGCTGAACTCTTTGATGATCTGGGATATGGGAAAAACCGTGCAAAGCTGGCGTGGTACAATATCGAACCCATTCTGCAGGAGAAGAGCAATCCCAATAACCCGATCCGCGGTAACCCAACGGAGCTATCGGATCCAAGGGTGCGCAGTGTTTCGCAACAGGAGATCTTTCCTCAACGTACCCCTGATTTCGGTCAGAACCAGCTGGTTACCTTCGATCTGGCTTACTATCCGAAGGAGAAGGGGCCATATAATTATGATGCCACGGACGTTGATGCCGGCGGCCGGCTGTTGAATCCGCGGAAGCGCTGGGGTGGCATCATGCGGGCCATCGACCAGACCGACTTCGAGACGGCCAATATTGAATTCATCGAGTGCTGGATCCTGGACCCGTTCATCAAAGGGACCAATCCGAACGGAGGTTCCCTGTATTTCAACCTGGGTAACATTTCGGAGGATGTGCTCCGGGATTCACGGCGCTTCTATGAAAACGGACTTGCGACGCCGTCGATCCCATCGACCACGACCAGCTCGACCTGGGGGGTGTCTCCGCTGAATCCCATCCAGATCACTCAGGCCTTCAGCAATGATCCGGCCGACCGGCCCTATCAGGATGTAGGTTTCGATGGATTGACCGATACGGCGGAGCGCCGCGTGCGATCGGCCTATCTTACGGATCTGCGCAACCGATACGGCGCCGGTTCGAAGGTCTTTCAGGATGCTCAGACGGATCCCTCTGCTGATAATTTCCGGTATTACCGCGATGCCTTCTACGATCAGCAGTCGACGGGCATCCTGGGCAGGTACAAGCATTTCAACAGCCCGCAGGGGAATTCGCCCGTGGCTACGGCCGGATCCAATTTTGCATCGGCCTTCACCATGTATCCGGACGGAGAGGACCTGAACCGCGATAACACCCTGAACGAGGCCGAGGAGTATTTTCAGTACCGGGTCGATGTCCGCCCGCCAGGCCATCCTGCCATGCAGGTCGGTCAGAATTTCATCACGGACCGGAAGGTCGTGAATGTCCAACTGGCGGACGGCACCCGACAGGATCAACTCTGGTATCAATTCCGGATCCCGGTGGCCCAGTACGAACGCAAGGTTGGCGAGATCCCCGATTTCAAATCCGTGCGTTTCATCCGCATGTTCCTCAATGATTTTGAAGATTCTGCGGTCCTCCGATTTGCCAAGATGGAGCTCGTCCGAAACAACTGGCGTCGGTTCACCTATGCGTTCGATACTGCCGGTCAGTACAGGAACGTGGATCTGGCCGGCCCCGTATCCTTCAATGTCTCCGCGGTCAATATCGAGGAGAACGATAAGCGGGATCCGATCCCGTACCGGATACCTCCGGGCATCGAGCGTGTGCAAGCGCTGAGCAACGGCGGGATCAACATCCTGCAGAACGAGCAGGCGTTGAGTATGACGGTCTGCCAGTTGCCGGAAGGGGAGACCCGCGGCGTGTTCAAGAACCTGAACCTGGACATCAGGCAGTACAGTAAGCTGTCGATGTTCATCCATGCGGAGAGCCTGAAGGGTCAAACGCCCCTGCGCGATAAGGAAGTGTATGCCGTGATCCGCATCGGTAACGACTTCATCAATAATTTCTACGAGATCAGGTATCCCCTCAAGTTGACACCTTTTGGAAGCTTCGATCCGAAAGATATCTGGCCGGAGATCAATGAAATGATCATCGACCTGACAGATCTTGTCAGGCTCAAGACGGAACGGAATGTCAGCTCCAACAATCCGAACCTCATGTATCGGAAGACGATCAATGGGAAGCAGTATTCTATCATGGGTAATCCCAACCTCGGCGAGGTTCGGGGTCTGCTGGTCGGCTTGGAGAACCCACGGGATGCCAGCGGCGGACGGCCTGTCTGTGCTGAATTGTGGATCAATGAATTAAGGTTGTCGGGCATTGATGAAAAGGGCGGTTGGGCGGCCGTGGCGCAGGTGAACATGCAACTATCGGACCTGGGTACGGTATCGTTGTCCGGCAATATCCATACCCAGGGATTCGGTCAACTGGAGCAACGGGTCATGGAGCGTTATCGGGATGATTTCACCCAGTTCGACGTATCGGCCAACCTGCAACTCGGGAAATTATTGCCCAAGCGGCTGGGGCTCCAGCTTCCGTTCTTCGCCAATATTTCTCAGGTGTCCAGCACCCCTCAATATGATCCTTATGATAAGGACGTGATCCTGCGTGATAAACTCAAGACATTCGGGGCACGGCGTGATTCCATCCGTCAGGAGTCGATCGACATGACCAGCATCCGGACCTTCAATTTCACGAATGTGCGGATCGTGCCAGCCGGGGAACAGAAGATCCGCCCCTGGAGCCTCTCGAATTTCGATTTCAGTTATTCCTACACAAGTACCCGTCAGCAGAATCCGTTGATCGAACTGAACGAGGTTACCCGTCAGCTGGGCGGTATTGGGTATAATTTCACCACCCAGCCTAAGTATATTGAGCCCTTCAAGAACAAGCTGAAGGCGAAGACCAAGCTGCTCGACTTCGTGCGTGCTGCCAGTTTCAACCCGATGCCCAACCTTTTGGGGGCGAGGGTGGATGCGCGCAGGCAATTTGGCGCCATTCGTCCACGCAACGTGGGCGGGGGACCTTACAAGATCCCGGAGACCTACGACAAGTACTT
>CANHUK010000051.1 GCA_947463755.1 Chitinophagaceae bacterium | reverse complement strand
GGCCATGCGCAGCTCAATCGAGCATTGCCCTCATTTTCAGTGATGGCGATACTACCCGTATCCGCAATGATGAAATTGGCGCCGGTCACCCCCACCTCAGCAGCCGTATATTTTGCATGAAGATTGACCCTGGCAACCTGCGTCAACGCTTCCGGGCTCAGGTTAGGCGGCGTATTGAGCTTTTCAGCAAACAGGCGGGCGACATCCTCCTTGCTTTTGTGCATGGCCGGCGTGACGATGTGATACGGCGCCTCTCCATCCAGCTGCTGGATATACTCCCCGAGGTCCGTCTCGACGCTTTCAATGCCGATGCCCTCCAGGTAGTCGTTGAGATGGATCTCTTCGGTGACCATGCTCTTACTCTTGACAACGGTCCGACATGCATGCCTCCTGCAGATATCCCCGATCGCGGCCTGTGCCTCGGCCACGTCGGTTGCCCAGATCACCTTTCCTCCCCGCTTCTGGAGATTGCGTTCGAATTCTTCCAGATGGGTATCCAGCGACTCGATGGCCTTCCACTTCGTCACCTTCGCCTTGCGGCGGACCAGTTCCACATCTGTGAACTGCTGCTTACCCATCGGTACAACCGCGTCATATTTGCCGATGTTGAAACGGATCTTTCGACGATGTTCCAGATCTGCTGCCTTGATCGCACTCTTGGCCAGAAATGTCTCGGATGCTTGTCCCATATGATTTGTTTGGACAGACAGGCCGGAAACTAAGGGCGGAGATCAATCCTCCGACCGGCTTCGTTCCCGGGCTACCTTGTCGAGTATTTCGTAAAAATCATCTCCGTACTTTCGGATGATCGCGTCCTTCAGAAACGTATATACCGGCACCTGCAGACTTTCGCCCAACGCACAACCCGGTGCGCAAAGGACTTCCCTTGGTTCGTAATTGACCATCTCGTAGCCATTGTACTGACTGCGCTTGGTCTTGATGGGATAAAGATGGCAAGAGATGGGTTTACGCCAGCCGATCCGCCCATCTCGGTACGCCGCCTCAAATGCGCACTTGATGGTTCCTTGTTCATCCCGGATGCCATAGGCGCAAATACCGCTGTCCACCGTCGGGGTCACCCAGCCAAACTCCCTGTCATACTGATACATACCCTTGCGCTCCACTTCCCGGATACCTTCAGGGGTCATCAGCGGGCGTACGATCTCGTATGCCCTGACAACTTCGTCCAGCTCCTGTTCTGTCAGCGGAGCCCCGGCGTCACCATCCTCGCAACAACCTCCCTTGCAACGGGCCAGGTCGCAAACAAACTGCTTTTCAACGACATCGTCGCTGATCAATACCTTGTCAATGACTATCAATTGAGGGCTTTTTACAAAATTAAACCTTTGATGGCAAAGGATGAATGCCGGTCGGACACCCGGTAGATTATTGCCATCTGAGTGTCTCGATCAGATGTCTCATATCAGCCTCCAGGAACGCATTGACCACAGAGAGTGAATCCTCGTTGGGCGTGGAGTCGAAATAAAGCGCCCCCCGAAGGAAATGCCTGGTGCTGTCGGTCACATAGAACTGCCGCGCCGTAGCCGCATTCCCTTCTACCCTGAAATAGGCACCCGAAACACCATTTGCCGTCCGGAACAATGAGTCGCTGATGCCCGAGGCCTTTGTCGTATGCTTGAAAGTCATCCGGTACGCCTCGTCCACCAGTCCGTCAAAGGTGTTCATCGCCACCGAGTCGATGTATTTTTCTCCACGTTTGACCTTGTAGGACGATGAGCCTCCGATGGCCTTGTAGCTCAGATAGATCCGGCCGTTGAACCCCGGGAAATCAATATTGATCCAGAAGGGATTCTTTTCCGCCCCGTCGAACAGGCTGCTGTCCCTGACGATCCTGCCATAGGCCGGATAGTCGAACCGATACGGAAAACCCTGCTCGTTGAATTCGACATAAGACCGCTCCGGGAAATCGATCCTGAAATACCCACGGGGCTTCGGGGTATAAGGTCGGTTGCATGAGCAGATCGCCGTCAACAGAAAGATTGCGCAAAATAGGAACTTGTACATCTCATGGATTATTGGGTGGTATGATCTGGACCCTGACCCGCAGGATCCGGTGTCGGGCCACTTCAGCTGCAGTGAAAACATATCCGTCGCGCTGGATCTCCGTTCCGGCGACAGGGATCTCTCCGGCCAGTTCCAGCATGAGACCCGCCATCGTTTCGTGGTCTCCCTGCATCGGCTGGAACGAGGTGGCATCAAGGCCCATGAACGCACAGGCGTCGCTGATCATCGTTGCGCCCTCGAACATGAAACTGTGGTCATCCAGCCGAATATGACGGACTTCATCCTCGTCAAATTCGTCGCGGATATCTCCGATCACCTCCTCGAGGATATCCTCCAGGGTGACGATGCCCTCTGTTCCACCGAATTCATCCACCACCACCGCGAAATGCATGCGGCGGGCTCTGAATTCCTGCAGCAGATCCTCGATCGGCTTGTGTTCGGGCACATAGAAGGCCGGACGCACCAGGGGCAGCCAGTCTGTATCAGCCGGAGCATCCAGCAACGGCAGCAGGTCCTTGGTGTGAATGATGCCCTCGATCCGGTCGAGGTTGCCCCGATATACCGGCAGTCGGGAATACCTGAGTTCCGCCACCAGCCGAAGCAGTTCCGGGAACGGGATCGATCGCTCGATGCCATGCACATCCACGCGACTGCGCATGATCTGACGGACGGTCGTATTACCAAAACGTATCACCCCCCGCACGATGTTGCGCTCTGACTCTGAAGCCTTCGGATCAGATGTCCGGTCAAGGGCCTGATCGAATCTGCGACCGGCATCACCCGCACGGCCACCGCCGAACAGACTGCGCACGTGATCCGAAAACCTGATGGCAAGCCTCGCCGACGGCAGGAACAGGAGATGTACCGGCTCCACGATGACATAGGTAAAATGAATGAAATGCATCTTCCGGTACTGTGCCCACTGCCTGGGCAGGAACTCACAGACCAGGAGGATCAGGCCGCTGATGATCAGGATGCGAAGCAGCAGGGAAAACAACAGATGCACTCCCGACGCTGTGAACAGGGGAGACAAGAGCAGATCACAGACCACAACGATCATAAGGTTCAATACGACGCGGGCCACGGAAAGTGATGCAAGCAGCGTACGCGGTGATTCCAGCAGCCGCACCACTTTTCTGGCGACGGGCTGCCGACGAACCTTGAGGCGGTCGAGGTCGGCCCAGGACATACTGAACAAGGCGACTTCGGCACCGGTCATCGCGAATCCGGCGGTCAGACAGCAGAGCAACAAGATCAGCAACGGCAGAGACCCGGCCTGGGGAAAAACCGCCAGCAGTCCTGTGAACAGGAACATGGGTAGATCGATACCGATGTTAGAGAACATGAGATGGGTGATGGTATGATGCGACACGTACAGACCTGTTTCCAACCGGCCTGGATCGCGCAATGCAAACTTACCGATTTTACAGGCAGTCCGCGAGACCCTGAGCGCCAGACGGCGGGATCATCCGGCAGAAAGAGAGGAATGTCGATCGAAGAACTGACGTACATGGCGGGGAAGAGCGACAGATGGGAGTTCAGCTATGTCAACCCATTGATATCCATCCGGTAGCAAAGGCCTGGTGACCGGACGAAAGACGAGGAACCTTCCCGAAATCTGCTGATGGGTCAGCAGTTGTACATAAGGATCGGAACATTCGTATACCCCGGGAGCTGAACCGCCATTCATCGCCAATAACATGGGATGAGCGCATAGTTCCGTCTCATCCGTCGGCATCGGAGACTCGATCAGGATGGGCTCAAAGAGATGACGCCACACATCCCTGCCGGTGCGCTCCCGCAGGGGCAGTGTATGCCCGAAGACCGGGATCAGGTAGTCCATCCATCTTAACCGGCGGGCAGGCTTGGCCGTTCTGACGGGCAACTCGTCCTGGCACGACAGCCGGAAGGCCTGACATCCATCCGCCAGTGGACAATCTGCACACTTCGGGGATGCCGGTTTGCAAACCGTGGCGCCAAAATCCATGATGGCCTGATTGTACGCTCCGGGATCCTCTCTGTATAAGAGACGCTGAGCCCATGCATCGAGCCTTCGGCGCACCGGCCCTTCATCCACAGACTCCTGCACACCGAAATACCTGGCAAGTACACGCAGTACATTGCCATCCACCACCGCATGCGGAAGTCCGAAAGCAAAAGATGAAACAGCGGCCGCCGTGTATGGGCCGACACCCTGTAGTGCGAGGATGGCACCATGGTCGGGCGGGAATACGCCGCCATGATCGGATACCACCTGCCGTGCAGCTTTCAGCAGGTTACGGCAGCGGGCATAGTAACCCAGGCCTTCCCACAATTTGAATACCTCCGCATCCGGAGCCGCAGCCAGCGATCGGACATCCGGATAGGTGCGGATAAAGCGCTCATAGTATGCCCACCCCTGCTCCACCCTGGTCTGTTGAAGAATGATCTCGCTCAGCCAGATGCGGTACGGGTCCCGCTCACCCTTCCAGGGCATCGTGCGGTGATTGTCATGTTTATGCCATCGCATGAGCGACCGCGTGAAGAAATCAGCGGAAGCATCAGGGGGAGTTGACTGTGTTTTGTCAGGATTTCCTCGCTTCATACAATTTTATATCCCGGAAATCGTTCTTATTCCTGCAAAGATGCATGTAATCCGTTGATTTGCTAAATTTTAGGTAATTTGCCCGACAGGCTGGCCTTTACAAAAACACCCGAAACCCTTTCAATCCTCATCCAACCCCAAGACGAAAAAATCATAAATATGAGAAAAGCCGACCTGATCAACAACATCGCCGAAAAGACAGGCATTCCGAAAGTGGACGTACTCGTCACCCTTGAGACGATGTTCAAGGAAGTAAAGGAATCCCTCTCAAAAGGCGAAAATATCTACATTCGCGGCTTTGGCAGCTTCATTACAAAGAAAAGAGCGGCCAAGATCGGTCGGAATATCAAAAAGAACACGGCCGTTCACATCCCCGCACATTACATCCCTGCATTCAAACCCGCCAAGGAGTTCACCCATGAAGTAAAGAAACTCCAGGCAGATGCGAGAATCAACGAAGACGGCGCCGACGAAATGGCATGATAGCCATACCTTTGTCGGAAAACCTACTTCCCCTTGAACAGACACATATGGATCGTGACGGGTGGAGGATTGCTGTTGCTGTTCACGCTTTTCTTCCTTGGAAGAACCACCAAGCCAACCGCCACCACCACCGCAGTTTCGAATGCCCCAGCCAAGGGGCACGATCACCCCGATACGGAAAGCATCCTGGCTGAGGCCAGGAAATCGCTTACGCCCTCACAGTCTGCCTTCCTGGCCACGCTGGAGGGAACCGTGCACCGGGGTGATGTCGTTTCGCAACGCATCAATGCGTACGAAGCCCTCGCCGCGTTCTGGCGCGACAGTGCCCGGGCACTTCTCCCCTTTCTCTGGTACACGGGAGAAAAGGCAAAATTGGAAAAGTCTGAAAAAAACCTGAACTTCGCGGCCCACGCGTTGCTGGAGGAAGTGCGGGGACAACCCGATCCGGGACGCAAAGCCTGGATGGCTGAACAGGCCCAGGCCTTGTTCAATGAATCCCTCGCCCTTAATCCCTCCAATGATTCCGCGATCGTGGGCCTCGGAAGCACCTACTTCTTTCATGCCGGACCCGGAGGGGCTCCCATGGAGGGAATCTTGAAGATCCGGGAAGTGGCGGCACGGGATTCAACCAACATGTTCGCGCAGTTCATGCTGGGATACGGAGGGTTGGTCTCGGGGCAGTTCGACAAAGCGGCGGAAAGATTCGAAAAAGTCGTAGCAGCGGAACCCTGGAACAAAGAAGCCATCTTCCTGCTGGCGGAGAGTTTCGAGCGGTCAGGCAACCGGGATAAAGCAGCCTATTGGTACGGGATCGCCCGCACCAAGGTCGATAACCCCGAAGCCGTCAAGGCCATAGACGAGAAGATAAAGTCATTGCAATAACGTACATCATACAAAATTAAGAAGCATGCCCTGCGGTAAGAAAAGGAAAAGGCATAAGATTGCTACCCACAAGCGTAAGAAGAGATTGAGGAAGAATCGTCATAAGAAGAAGAACAAATAGTTCTCTCGCCCGGCCGTCAGGCCAGGTTCCCTGTTCAGGATTGGCCCATACGATGTGTCGACGAAAGTTTCGTGCACCCACGTCGTATGGGCGTGATCCATGACGTACATATTCCCAAATACTGCTGTCAAGCTTGAACAAAGAACTCATCATCAATGTGGATTCACAAGGCGTTGAAATCGCCTTGCTTGAAGACAAAAAACTGGTGGAACTGCATTCCGAAAAGACGGATGCCAGTTTCGCGGTGGGAGACCTGTACCTGGGCAAGGTCAAGAAGCTCATACCGGGTCTGAATGCCGCCTTCGTTGATGTAGGATTCGAGAAGGACGCATTCCTGCATTATACAGACCTCAGTCCCTACGCCAAATCCCTGCTGAAGTTCACCCAATTGTCCATGCAGGACAAATCCCAGGAGGGTTTCGACTTCTCCAGATTTGAGGTAGAGCCGGAGATCGTCAAGACCGGGAAGATCAACGAGGTGCTCGGACAAAAACCGAACATCCTGGTACAGATCCTGAAAGAACCGATCGCCGCCAAAGGTCCCCGCCTGAGTTGTGAACTCTCTCTCCCCGGCCGGTTCGTGGTGCTGACCCCCTTCAACGATGTGATCGCCGTGTCTCGGAAAATTCACTCGTCTGAAGAACGCAGAAGACTCCAAAAGATCGTGGAGTCCATCAAGCCGAAAAACTTTGGCGTGATCGTACGGACTGCCGCCGAGGGAAAAAATACGGCCGAACTTCACGAAGACCTGCAGAACCTCTTCCAAAGCTGGAGATCCATCCAACAGAACCTCAAGGGCGCAACTGCCCCCGCGAAGATCCTGAGCGAGCAGACAAAAACCACCAGCATCCTCCGGGATCTCCTCAATGAGGATTTCAACAAGATCGTGGTGAATGACAAAGGCATCTTCACAGACACCAAGCTTTACATCCAGAAGATCGCCCCCAACAAAGCAGATATTGTGACCCTCCATCAGGGAGGGGCTCCCATATTCGACCAATACGGCATCACCAAGCAGGTGAAAGCCTCTTTTGGTAAAACGGTCAACCTGCCCAGCGGCGCCTATCTGATCATCGAACATACCGAGGCTCTCCATGTGATCGATGTCAACAGCGGTTACAAGAGTGTCAGCAGCAACCAGGAGGAAAATGCCCTGCAAACGAACCTCGAAGCAGCAGAAGAGATCGCCAGGCAGTTGAGGCTTCGGGATATCGGAGGCATCATTGTCGTCGATTTCATCGACATGAAACTCCCGGACAATAAGAAGCGGCTGCATGAAGCCATGGAGACCTACATGCGGATCGACCGGGCAAAGCATGCGGTGCTCGCCATCTCAAAGTTTGGCCTGATGCAGATCACGCGGCAGCGTATGAAGCCGGAAATGAGCATCAACACTCAGGAAATCTGCCCTTCATGTCATGGCACCGGAAAGATCGGTTCCTCACTCATCCTGGAAGATGACATCGAAAAGAACCTAAGCTATCTGGCCATGCAGAAGCACAAGGGACTGAAAGTGGCCGTGCATCCGATCATCCACGCCTACCTGACCAAGGGATTGTTCTCCAGGAAATGGCGCTGGAGTTGGAAATACGGACAGCACATCACCATCAGGGCCAACAACAATTATCACCTGACCGAGTTCCATTTCTACGATAGCAACAACGAAGAGATCAGACTCTGATCCTATCCACTTCCACACCTCCCGGTCAAACCTCCACCTGAACGGCCATGACAAGGGACACCTGCATCCCGGAAATGAATCGACTGGGGAGTGAAAATATCCCCTTCTGCTTCCTGATCGATTTCGAGGAGTTGAAGCCCCGCATCTGGCGGCTCGATCATCCTATGGTTGATTTCAAATTCAGCTTTAACGGCAGACATTCCCACCCGGCAGAAAATGACGCTCCGGTAAACCTGACGGGGTTTCGATTCGATAAGACTCCGATCCCCCGGGATGTATATGCAAGGATGTTCAATTATACGATCGAACGGATCCGGCGGGGGGATAGCTATCTGGTCAATCTGACAGCGCCGACGATCGTCAATTCAGACCTTAGCCTGGAGGAGTGCTACGCGCTTGGGCGATCCAGATACAAATGCCTGTTGAAAAACCAGTTTGTGAGTTTCTCACCCGAAACCTTCGTACGGATCAGGGAGGGTCGGATCTCATCGCACCCCATGAAGGGC
>CANHUK010000050.1 GCA_947463755.1 Chitinophagaceae bacterium | reverse complement strand
GCATCTGATAACCACGCTGCTTCACCACATTCTCTGGCAAAGTCCATTCGAAGATCGGACGCGGAGCCTGTGCCACCGCGCCTTCCGGCAATCGATCCATTTGCGTGGAAAGCATGACCGGACCGCCGCTTCGTGCATCAGCATACCTATGGGCATGTCTTACGAATCCCGCCCGCATGGCCGACAATTGTGTGGCATATCGCGGATCCTTAGCCAGGTTGACCTTCTCCTGCGGATCTACGGACAGATCAAACAGGAACTCCAGCGTCTGATCATCCACGTACCGGAAATACTTCCAGCCGGCTGTTCGAATGCCTTCACTCGCCGGGATCTGATCGAACACCCAGAGATGTTCGATCAATACCGTATCCCGGTTCACCGAAAGGCGCTTGCCATCAACCATCGGCTTCAGGCTTTGACCGTGATAGGATGCCGGCCGCTCAACCCCCGCGATGTCCAGAATCGTCGCAGATACATCCGTATTCAACACCATCTCAGTTACCTCCCGGTGACTGCGCCGACGTGGATCGTGGATCACCATCGGCACCCGAATAGAAGGCTCGTACATCAGCCACTTGTCGGCCAAACCCCGCTCTCCGAGGAAATATCCGTTGTCACCCAGAAATATGATCACCGTGTTGCGATCCATTCCCCGGGCCCGTAGGGCTTCGCGAACACGTCCCACTTCCTTGTCCACTTCGGCGATCATCCGGTAATAGGCCTTGATCATCCGCTGATACTTGGCCGGTTCGTCGAAGCGCCATGTCCAGCGCAGCCGGTTAAAGCCGGCACGAACCGCAGCAGGCTGTTCGTTGAAATAGGCATCATCAGATAATGGTGGGCGCGGAATCACCAGATCCCGGAACATCGTATCAAATTCCGGCTGCGAGAAATATTGGTCCGGGGCACCATCATGTGCATGCGGCGCACTGAAAGCTAATTGCAGACAGAAAGGCCTGTCCGCGGACTGGCTGTTGATGAAATCCACCCCCTGCTGACCGGTGTAACGGGTCAAATGGACGGTGTCAGCACCGATGGTCTTAAAGAAATAACCGCGGCGGTCGCTGTATTTGTTATTCCGGTCGTAATCCTCATGAACGTCAAACTGCGTATCCATGCCAGGATACTTCACCCCGAACTTCCCAAAAAAAGCAGTGCGATATCCGGCACGACGCAGCATCACCGGCCAGGCTGAATCCATATAGGCCGGCAGGATGGCGTCCGTTTGAAAGCCGTAGCGATGTGTGCGCTCCTGCAGTCCGGAAAAGATGCTTGCGCGACTCGCGGAACAGATCGGCGTGGAAGCAAAGGCATTGCGAAACACCGTACCCGAACGGGCGATCGCATCCAGTTCGGGCGTGCGGGCGAGGGGATTTCCGAGATATCCCAGACCGTCAAATCGATGGTCGTCCGTCAGAATGAAAACAATATTGGGCCTCGCATTCTGCGCCCCGGAATGGATCGATGCAGTGAGACTTAAGATCAGAAGATATCTACGTATGTGCATAACCGTAATGAGTAACCGAAATTTGTCAACGCATCTTCATGACCTCACTGCCGGCCATCAGGAAAGCGCCCGTACCGAAATTCTGCCAGCTGTCGGCATCCGCGGGCTTGGGATCGTAGCCGATGTTCTGTACCCAGCCAACTTTTCCATCGGACTGCTGACAGGCCAATAGTGCTGACCAACCCTTGCGCACGACGGGCGCATATTCAGCACGTTTGAGCAGTCCCTGGTTAACACCCCAGGCCAGGGCGAAAGTGAAGAAGCCACTGCCACTGGCCTCACCATGGGCAAAGGATTCAGGATGGAGGAGACTTGTGCGCCAGAGACCATCTGCCGGTTGCAGTTCCTTCACACGCGCAGCCATATCTCGATACAATCCAACATAGAATGCTCTCCGCGGATCATTGTTGGGCATTTCCTCCAGCAACAATGCCAGTCCGGCGATCACCCAGCCATTGCCGCGTGCCCAGAAAACCTTGCGTCCATTGGCTTCCCGGCGATCCGTCGGCTGACCAGTTATCAAAAAACGTCCGTCGCGATAGAAGAGTCGCTCTTCTTTATCGTATAGCATATCATAGGTCTGCCGGTAATATTTATCCATCTCATCCAGGAAGGCCGGCTCGCCCTTCATGCGGGCATAACGTGCCAGCACCGGCGGGGCCATGAACAAGGCATCGCACCACCACCAAAGGATCTTCTTCTCATCCTTCACCTGGCCTGACCGCCATTCGTGAGGTTTGTAGAGATGTTCGCGGAGCATACTGTCGGTCGGTGCGAGATTCGCCGGCAGACCCTGCTCCTTCAGGTGCATGTAACTATACGTGATGATGATATCATCCGCATGGAAATATCTGTTCCACGGCTGCCAGCGATTGCGTTCGGCCATCGCCTGCAGTGTATTCCGATGGGCGGTGTCTCCGGTCGACATCAGCGCACGCGTCACGCCAACGTAATACGCCCCGTTTGTCCAATCGGTCGGCGATTTTGCCTGGATGGGATGCGCTTCCTGCCAGCGCATGGCCTTCACCATCGCGGTAGGGATATCTTTGCCGGAAGAGGCGGGCTGTTGAACCTTGCACGCCGCAAAAAGGATGAAAAAAAGCGGGATGCCAGGAATATTGATCGTTCTTTTCATGTTACAATTTAATGAAAAGAACAGACTTAGATCAGACACATACCAGACATCCCGCTGTAAACGATTGCGGATCAGCGAACCATGAAACGGGTCACAGATCTTTTACCTTCGGAATCCGTTAATTCCAGGAGGTAGCTGCCTGGTGATAACATCCGTGGACATTCCACCGACAACCTACCGAGAATGACTTTCGGTTCCGTTTGTCGATACACGGCCGAGCCGATGGCATCACGGATCACCAGTGAGCGGATCCTGTATCCATTTGCTGGTAGTTTCACCTGAAAACGAAGTCCCGTTACTGGGTTGGGATACACCACGATCCCATCGGAATCATCAGTGTCCGGCACCATGGTCGGGAACGAAACGGGTATCCTGACAGCATTTCTTCTCGGGGTCACCGTCATCGCATTGGAGGCCGTGCCACCGCCCGCAGCATTAATGGACCGCATCCTGACAGAATAGGTAACGCCGTTCGTTAATCCCGGCAAGATGATCGGACTGCTGAGTGAAGCAGTCCGCCTGAACCAAGAACCGCCATTGAGTGAGAACTCATGATAAAGTATGGGGGAGCCTCCGTTGGCGGGGAGCACAAATCGGATGTTCGCACTCTCATGTGCAGCGGTGATCGTCTGAATGACAGGTGCGTCCGGTGTTGTCAGGGGCATCATTGAAAATGTCCAGGACTCTGGTCCGGCCCCGGCGGCATTGACAGCCCGCAACCTGATGCGATAGGTTCGTCCGTTTTGTAAACCACTGACCCGAAGCGGACTTGCCGTGGTTTGCGGTGTCGTAGAGTTCCACGCCCCATTGTCAAGGCTGTACTCATATCTGATGATGGCATCACCTCCATCCGACTTTGGTGCGCTGAAAGATATGACTGCGGATCTGTCGCCCGGAACCACCAAGACGTTGTTGACCACATCGGGGATGGTTCGAGGGGTCATGGTAACAACAGCTGATGCCGGGCCGGCACCTGCCAGATTGACTGCGCGCAAACGAGCGGAAACCGGTACACCATTCACCAGATCCATGATCTGCAGGGGCTGTACTCCATTCGACGGTACACGATACCAACCGGACCCGTTCAGAGAACGTTCATAATAAAGGATGGGTGACCCTCCATTGGAAAATGGCGGCGCATACATGATGGTCACCATGCGGTTTCCGGGTGTGGAAGAAACAACCTGCGGTGCATCGGGCACCGTCATGGGCGTCGCCCTGAAGGTCCATGATTCCTGCCCGCCGCCGACCGAATTGACCGCCCGGATCCTGATCCTGTATTCCGTGCCATTCTGAAGTCCGGGAATTACCATAGGCGTGCTGGGAGAGGCGGGTATCCTGTCGACCCAGGGCCCTCCATTCAGCGACCAGGCATAATTAAGGATCGGTGATCCTCCGTTGCTTTCCGGATTCCTAAAGTTCAAAGTGACGGAGCCATTACCTGTTGTAACACTGATACCCACGGGCGTAGAAGGCGTGGTGGCCGGTACCCCTGTTACAGCGGCAGAAGCCGTGCCGGAAGCACTGGAAGAAAGGGCACGTATGCGGATACGATATGTATTGCCGTTCTGTAATCCCCCGATCTCGATGGGAGAAACGAGGGATGCCGGTAACCGGGTCGTCCACTGTCCTCCATCATTGATACTATAGGCGTAATTCACGATCGGTGCACCGGACACAGATGTCGGTGGCGTGAAATACACCCGAAGCATCCGATCCGCCACCTTAACGGAATCGATCAAGGGGATAAGACCGCTTGGAGCCAGGTCGTAGGTATTTGACGAAGGCCCTGTTCCAACCGCATTCACAGCACGGATCCGCAGTTGAAGTGTGCCGGTGGTTGACAGTCCGGAGATCGACAGGGGACTGGTCGTGGAAGCGGGATTTCGGGACTGCCATCCGGCGCCATTCACCGAATATTCATAGTTCAGTACGCTGGTCCCTCCATTGCTGGTCGGTGGATTGAACACGATGCTGACCACTCCGGAGGCTGAGGATGCGCTTAGGATCGTTGGTGCAGAGGGTGTGGTGACGGGCGTTACATTCACGAGTGCAGAGGGTGTGCCGGGACTTCCCGACGTCAGGGCCCGAAGGCGGATGGCATAGGTTTGTCCATTGTTCAGCCCCGAAATACTGATCGGACCGATCGTGGTCGCAGGAGATGCGGGCGTCCACGTCGCTCCGCCATCTGTAGAGTATGCATAATTGATGATGCGTGAGGAAGCAGGACCGGATGGTAAAGAGAAACTGACGGAGGCGGACCTGTCTCCCGCGACGGCCGCAACAGAACCGATCGTCAGGCTGTCAACCGAAACTTCCACACTGTCACGACACTCTGAAGTGCCAATGACACGGCGTACCAAGTATGCTGTCGACACCCTGGGACTGACCATGATCGAGGTTGTCGTCTGCCCTCCGGTCCAGGAAATTCCGGTATCTGACAAGGCGTTGGTACGCAGTCTCGCACTGTCTCCCAGTACGATCACCGTATCGGACGAAAGGATATTCACACCTCCGAACCTGACATAACTCTCGTCAGAGAACTGGCATCCATATGCATCGGTCACGGAAACCTGATAGAGACCTGAAGTTCGGACGGTGAGCGTCCTGCTAACGGCACCTGTATTCCAGAGCCTGGTAACAAATCCGGCTCCGGCATCCAGCACGGCGGAGTCGGCGCAAACGTGCAGGGTATCCTGAAAAGGATGATAGCGCGTCGTGCCGCAGACATTGATCGTCACGGTGTCTGAACAACTGCCTATGCCATCGGATACGGTCAGGATATATGACGTGGTGGCGGTCGGTGTCACACTGATCATGGGTGTAGTATCTCCGGTAGACCAGCGAAAGCTGAGCCTTCGGCCGTCCGCCGCGGGCCCCGGAGCGAGCTGTGTGGTATAAGCGGGGCCCTGTATCTGACCATGGTTTGAGCCCACGAGGTCCGTCAGCACGCTGTCGCGAATGAGCCGGTCAAAGTCATAGTAACTGCGAAGACCGCTACGGACGGAGGTGACTCCTTGCCTCATCACCCGGTGCACCTGAGCGGAGTCCATGGCCAGGTCCCAGATGCCCATTTCATCCATAGCGCCCTGGTATAGCGTGGTATAAGGGTTTGTAGCGGGAACAGACTTTCCGATGTAGAGCGGACTGCTGCCGGTGTTGAATGTCCAATCACCCCAGTTATGGCCGCACCAATTCGTACTGTTGGCCCCCATCGTCACGAGCCGCCCATCGACATATATTTTGATATTTTGGTAGGAAATGTCACCATCACTGCCCATTACATAGGCGATATGATGCCATGAGTCATCCGACACCGGTCTGGCAGCGGTCATGGCATGCGACATGGTTAAAAAAGATACCCCCATATTGTATGAAGAACAATGTCCGGAAGCAGCTCCGAACCAAAGATCCAGATTAACTGAAAGATCGACCAGCGATCCACCGGTACTCGCATTTCCATAACTCAGGATGTTCATCTTCTGCATACTGGGCGTTTTCAGCCAGTAGGCAAAGGTCCGGGGAGTCGTGCCGGTAGGGCCCGGGTTCGGCATGACCAGGTGTCGACTGCCATCAAAAAATCCGGAAAGTGCCACGCCACTGTTCGCCCGAAGTGTCAGGGTGGTGCCGGCGCTGATGGTCGTGTCCTTCTGTTGGATCTCGGCTTTCAAAAGGCTGACATAAACTGTGTCAGCCAGGTGGCATCCATTGGTATCCGTCACAGCCACCCAGTGCCTGCCGGAGCCCCGCAGGATCAACTGACGACCCGTACTTCCATCAGACCACGCATAAGCGGCATATCCTGAACCTGCATCCAAAACGACACTATCTCCGCAAAATCGAAGGGTATCGCTGAACGGATCAAAGGATGCCGACAAACAGGTGTCCGGCTGCAGCAAATGTTCACCACCTGACCGGACGGGGACATCATTTTCTGATGCAGGATCGGACTCGGATCTGTCCGACCCCGGGCTATGCGCGGAAAAGTTGCTGAACACCTCGCCGGTGAAGGATTCTGGCATTCGGAACATCAACATCCGCGCAAACCATTGGTTGGCGAACAATGAGCCGCAAAAAATGACGAAGGAGAGGAAAATGAGTGCAATGATGGCTTTTCTACGAAAAGCCAGAGGCATGTTAGGTGTGCTCATAGTTAGACGACAAAAAGTGGGAGGGTGACGGAAAATGACCACAAAAATGGGGCA
This sequence comes from Chitinophagaceae bacterium, assembly GCA_947463755.1. GTDB lineage: Bacteria > Bacteroidota > Bacteroidia > Chitinophagales > Chitinophagaceae > Pollutibacter. The sequence continues at coordinate 1,572 of CANHUK010000050.1, read as the reverse complement.
TACCATTTCACAAGAAATGGCATCGAATTTCAAGGACAGGGAGATAAAAAGACTTGTTGGGGTTTCGGAGCGGCAGGCCGGTCGGATACATATGGGTCGTCCCGAAAGCGGGGCGTGACGTACCCGTCACCGGAGGCATTCACAAATAAAGGCAATGTTGAATATGAATATGTGCAGAATGGTAAACCGATTGGTTATTTACCAATTTGATGCCTGCAAGTTCAGGGATTTCACTCCCCGCCCTTCCCATACCGCGCCTCAAAATAATCATTCACAGGATACTTCACATACTTCGAAGACGCCGCCCATTCCTTCGGAATATGCGCACGCAGCGTCTCAAATCGCTTCGCCACCGATTTATTTCCCGCCAGATTCCGCCACTCATTCGGATCTTTCAGGATATCATACCACTCTTCCGAGCCGTCCTCGTATCGGATCAACCGGTAACGATCGTCGCGCACCGCCATATTCCCCGGGCCGTAAGATACCAATGCCGGATGTTTCCACTTTGCGCCCGGATCCTTCAACAAAGGCTGTAACGAATGTCCGTCAATGGCAGCAGGTAACTTCAACCCGCACAGATCAGCCAGCGTCGGATAAATATCCAACAACTGCACAGAAGCGCCGGAACTTGCTCCAGCAACACCTCCGGGACGACGAATGATCAGCGGAACCCGCGTATCGCGCTCCCACAGGGCCTGCTTGGCGAACCGGTTCTTCTCCCCCAGGTGATATCCATGGTCCGATAACAGTACAACAATGGTATTTTTTGCATGACCCGACCTGTCCAGGGCATCCAGTACCCGGCCCACCTGGGCATCCACGAAAGCCATGGATGCAAGATAGGCGCGGACAGCCGCCTTCCACTTTCCCGTCCGGATCATCCATTCCGTCGTCGGCATCATCGGCACATCCGACACCTGCCGGCCCATCGCCGGCACGTCCTGCATATCCCCGGGATCATAGGCCGGCGTACGGATGGAATCTTCTACGAACATATCCAGCCAGGGCTGCGGGACATACCAGGGAACATGCGGCCGGTAAAATCCCACCGTCAGCATGAAGGGTTTATCATAGGTCTTGGACAACTGCGCCACGGCCCAGTCGGCCGACTTATGATCGGTCATCAAAGAATCATGCGCCGGATAAGCACCCCAATCCGTCTGCGTACCTCCGCGTTTCTCCCGAAACCATTTCGGATCATACTGGAATCGCTTCTCCGGCGAAGGACCATACTTGTCGAAATTCCCGCCATAGCGGTCAAAGACCTTTGCCTTGTCGCCATTATGGAAGATCTTCCCCACACCCATCGTCACATATCCATGCCGTTCAAACAGATCAGGCAGGAACTCCGCCTTTGCCGCCACTTCGTTGGGTTTCCGGATATCCTCATCATTCAACTGTGCATAATTACCGGTCCGAAATGGATACAATCCCGTCAGAAGAGATGCGCGCGATGGTCCGCAGATCGGAGCCTGGCAGTGGGCATTGGTGAACAGCATCCCCTGCGACGCCAGTCTGTCGATGTTCGGGGTACGCGCCTGCGGGTGACCCTTCAAGGCACCCACCCAG
>CANHUK010000049.1 GCA_947463755.1 Chitinophagaceae bacterium | reverse complement strand
TCCCGGAAATATCAGGTCCTCAGGCATCATGAGGATGCGCCACAAATGCCAACAGGCTATCCCGGCATGATGATCCTGTCCCTGATCCCACCGCTATGGTTCAGGGTCATGGACCAGAGGTCTCAGTATCCTCAGACAAGCTGAACAACGGAATCTATCGGCTTCAGGCGATCCGGTCGGATCCGAAATAACGGTGCAGTACGGCAGGCAGCATGATCCCGTCAGCCGTCTGATTGTTCTCCAGCAGGCCGGCCATGATCCGGGGCAACGCCAGCGAACTGCCGTTCAGCGTGTGCAGGAGGTGGATCTTCCCATCCGCATCCTTGAAGCGTGCCTTCATCCGGTTGGCCTGAAAGGCCTCGAAATTGGATACAGAACTGACCTCCAGCCAACGCTGCTGGGCGGCACTGTAGATCTCGAAATCATAGGTCATCGCCGAGGCAAAACCCATGTCGCCTCCACAGAGGCGAAGGATGCGATAGGGCAACCCGAGGGAAGCCACCAGGCCCTCGACATGGGTCACCATCCGTTCCAGCACTTCATAGCTCGTATCGGGATGCACCAATTCTACGATCTCGACCTTGTCGAACTGATGGACACGATTCAGTCCCCTGACATCCTTACCAAAACTGCCGGCCTCCCGCCTGAAGCAGGGCGAATGGGCCGTCATCCTCACCGGCAGGTCCGATGCCTTCAGGATCACATCCCGGTAAATATTGGTGACGGGCACTTCCGCCGTCGGGATCAGATAGAGGTTGTCCTCGGTCATGTGATACATCTGACCCTCCTTGTCGGGCAGCTGGCCCGTCCCATAGGCGGAAGCTTCATTCACCAGATATGGCGGGATGTATTCCGTATATCCCGCCTCCGTATTGTAGTCCAGAAAATACTGGATCAATGCCCGCTGAAGCCTGGCACCCCTGCCCTTATAAAGCGGGAAACCGCTGCCGGTCAGCTTGGCTCCGGTCTCGAAATCCACGAGGTCCAACTCCCTGATCAGATCCCAGTGAGGTCTGGCCGTCGACGTCAACTCGGGCAGGGCTCCGCCGGAACGCACCACGACATTGTCCTCCGGCGTCCGGCCGACCGGCACTTCACGGTACGGCAGGTTGGGGATGCGCTGTAACATCTCCCTGACCGCTGTTTCCAGGGTTGCCAGTTTTTTTTCGTTGTCCTCGATGCGCTCCTTCAGGGCCGTGACCTCCGCCTTCAGGGCGTCTGCCTCTGCCCGCCTGCCGGTCGACATCATTGCTCCGATCTCCCGGGAAGCCTGGTTGCGCCGGGCGAGGAGTTCATCGTTTGCCTGTTGCACACGCCTGCGCTCATCGTCACTGGCCAGCACTTCGTCCACCAAAGTAGGCTCCGGAAAATGTTTCACGGCAAGCCGTTCCTTCACGAGCTCCGTGTGCTGACGAATATGATTGACCTGCAACATGCCTGCTGAATTTGGCGCAAAGATAACCAACCGCCCGAAAGGTCATGCGTCCTGCGATTGCCGCGACTTGTCTAATTTTGCACACATGAACATGGAAGACGACCTCCAGGTCAGATGGTGGAAACTGGAAGAGAAAATGATGCAGCGATTCGGAAAGAAACCCGACCTCGAATCCGTGCTATTTCTGATCGGGCTGCAAGAGCTCGGCGCCGGCCAGGAGAAATACACCAAGGAGCAAAAACAGGACCTCATGCATGTGGCCATTTGCACCGTCCTTTCCTCGAGCGGGTACTACGAACTGGAAGGCGTTGACAAGGACGGTTGGCCTCATTTCAGGCAACTGAAAGAGATCGTACCCATGCCACTTAAACAGCAGGAGGACTTTCTGAAAGATCATGTTCTGCTGTACTTCCAGCAAGAACAATTTCTGGACTGAGCCGGCAAGATGCGCAATAACTCAACATACCGGTCCAAGACGGGACTGCTGCTGACCCTGACACTCGCTGCCGTCCTGCTTCAGGCCCAGCCACCTGATCAGCGGGTTAGGGAACGGGACAGAAGGAAAGACGTGGAAATGATCACCTCGGTCGGCATCATCCGACTAAGGCTGTCGGATGCAACCCCAATACACCGCGATAATTTCATCCGCCTCGTCAGGTCAAGATTTTACGACGGCATCGCCTTCCATCGGGTGATCCGGGGATTCATGGTGCAGGCCGGAGATCCGAAAAGCCGCGACAGCAGCCTGCGTAAACCCCGAAGATCCACCGACTCCGCCTACACCATTCCGGCGGAGATCAGAGAGGATATGTTCCACCGGCGGGGTGTCCTGGCTGCCGCCCGGATGGGTGATCAGGTCAATCCGGCCAGAGCCAGCAGCGGTACGCAGTTCTACATCGTACAGGGACGAACATTCACCGACATCAGCCTCGACTCCGTGGAAACCTTTCGCCTCAATGGCCGGAAGATACCTCCCGAACGGCGTGAAATCTACAAAAAGCAGGGCGGTGCACCTCACCTCGACCAGGCGTATACCATCTTCGGTGAAGTCATCGACGGAATGGAAACAGTCGACCGCATCGCCGCGGTCAATACCACAGGACGGACCGGCAACGACAGACCCCTCGAACCCATAAGGATCCTGAAGACCCGCCTTGTGAAACGGAAAACATGAATTAGTCCGCAATAATGCCCCCGTTCGATGCCCGTTCGGAGGGAATTCTGTAAACTTGCATAAACTGAAGAAGATGAGCATCCCTGCCAACCTGCGCTATTCCAAGGAACACGAATGGGTATCCGTGGACGGAGACATCGCCACCATCGGCATCACCTTCCATGCACAAGACCAACTCGGCGACATTGTTTATGTGGATATCAACACGATTGGGAAAACCCTCTCCGCAGAAGCCGTGTTCGGAACCGTGGAGGCTGTCAAAACGGTGAGCGACCTGTTCCTGCCCGTTGGAGGTACCATCCTCGAAAAAAATCCTGAACTCGACGGGAATCCCGAGTTCGTGAACAACGATCCCTACGGCGACGGATGGATGATCAAGGTGAAGATGGACAATCCCGCCGACCTCGACAAGCTCATGGATCATGAAGCCTATGAGGTCCTCACGGAAGCATGACAGATTTGACATGAAGATCAGCAAAAAATGGCCGGCCCTGCTATGGACCGGCCTCATTTTTATACTCCTTGTTATACCCTCCGAGGGGATCCCTCACGGAGGCATGCTCGGTCTGCCCCATGTGGATAAAATGGCGCATGTATTCCTGTTCGGGGTCTTCGTATGGCTCTGGTCACGCACAGGGCAAGGAGAGCAACGGCAGCCGGTCTTCAGATACTTTCTCATCTCCACCGGTTACGGCATCCTGATGGAATTCATTCAGGCAGGCTTCACCAATCGGGCCTTTGAATTGCTCGACATCCTGGCCGACCTGTCCGGAGCGGCCTTGGCGTGGCTGCTGTTGAGTGCAACCGTCAGGTACAAAAAATAAGCCCCTATGGAAATAGGGGCCGTAACCAAAACTAACTGCTTATGAGAAAATTGACTGCTTGCCGTAAATAGACGCTCGAAGAGTGTCTTTGGTTTGCAGGCCAGATGTTAATGAAAGGTCAAGATTCAAGATCCGGCCTTAACTAACACATGCTCAAAAACAAAGATTGGATGCCGGTTTGCGGTGAAACTTTCTTAACGAAATGTTAAAGGATGGAAATCGGCGAAAAGGATGGTGAATTTTCCGATGATCATGCGGCACCTCAGTGCTGTTGAGCCATCTTTTCAGCATTTTCGGCAAACTGCAATGCATCGATGAGTTCCTGGATGTCGCCGTTCATGACTTCTGCCAGATTGTAGAGCGTCATCCCAATACGGTGGTCCGTCACCCGGCCCTGCGGGAAATTATACGTGCGGATCTTCGCGGAGCGGTCACCCGTGCTGACGAGGCTTTTCCGGCGTCTGGAAATTTCCTCTTCCTGCCGGCGCACCTGCTCCTCATAAAGACGGGTCCTCAGCATCTGCATCGCCTTTTCACGATTACCCAGCTGTGTCCGTTCTGTCTGGCAGATGACCACTGTTCCCGTAGGGATATGCGTCAGCATCACCTTGGTCTCTACCTTGTTTACATTCTGGCCACCGGCGCCACCGCTACGAGCCGTTTCCATCTTTACATCACTATCACGGATCTCCACATCGACCTCCTCCGCCTCGGGCATGACCGCCACCGTAGCTGCACTGGTATGCACACGGCCGCTGGCCTCGGTATCTGGGACCCGCTGTACACGGTGCACGCCGCTCTCGAATTTAAGGGTGCCATACACATCGTCACCAACGACTTCCAGCTGGACCTCCTTGAAGCCTCCAACAGAACCCTCATTCTCAGACAGGATGGCAGTGCGCCAGCCCTTACCCTCGCAATATCTGAGATACATCCGCAGGAGATCTCCGGCGAACAACGACGCCTCATCGCCGCCCGTGCCGGCCCTGACCTCGATGATGGCATTCTTATCGTCCTGCGGATCTTTCGGGATCAACAGGTTACGGATATGCTGCTCCATGCGCCCACGCTCCTCATCCAGTCCTGCCGTTTCCTGCTTGGCCAGTTCGCGCAACTCTTCGTCGTCACCATGAAGGGCCTCACGGTTGAATTCGATGTCGCCGAGCAGTCGCTGGTAGGCCTCGTAAGCCTGCACGATCCGCTCAAGGCTGCGGTACTCCTTACTGACCTGGGCGAACTGGCGGTTGTTGCCCACAATGTCCGGATTGGTCAGCGAAATACCGAGTTCATCGAACCTGGCTTTAATGGCGGCGAGTTTGTCAAGCATGCGTGTAATGGGTGAGAACCTCCCCGTTGATGCGGGAAGACGTAATTTCAGGGGCACAAAGTTAACCAAATCATCGCATGCCAGGGATGAAATTGACAGCAGACCGGATCTTCGATGGCTTCACATGGATGGAAGAGGACCAGGTACTCATTGCAGATGAACAGGGACGGATCCTCGACATCGTTCATGCATCCCTTGCGGGTGATGATGTACTGCAACTCCGGGGCACGCTCTGTCCGGGATTCGTGAATGCGCACGGACACCTCGAACTCAGCCATCTGAAAGGCGTGACCGAAAGAGGAACCGGACTCACCGGATTTCTGTTGCAGGTCATCCAACAGCGTGGATTTGAACGCGAACAGGTCATAGATGCCATGACCCGTGCTGACCGCGACATGTACCTCCAGGGCATTCAGGCCATGGGAGACATCTGCAACACGGCGGATTCCATCCCGGTAAAGGCTGCCAGCCGCATCAGGTGGTATAATTTCATTGAAGTACTCAGCAGCCGTGATGAAGGGCGGGCACAGCGTCTGGCGCACTACACCGCCATTCGCGACCGGTTCCGGAAGGATCTCAGAGATTTTCAGGACGGCACGGGGTTCATATCCGCCTCCCTCTCCCCGCATGCTCCGTACAGCGTCAGTCCACTCAGCTTTCAGGATATCGACCTGGCCACGCAAGGAGAGACGGTTTCTCTGCACAACCAGGAGTCACTGGCAGAGGATGAACTCTTCAGATATGGAAGCGGACCCTTCCTCGATTTCTATCGATCCATCGGTATGTCTGAAAGCCCGATCGGACGAACCGGAAGGTCCAGCCTTCAGTCGGTACTTCCTTATTTCAATGGCGCACAACGCATCATCCTGGTACACAACACATTCACCACAGCAGAGGATCTTGTCTTTGCCGATCACATGGCTGGTGAACGAGGGCTCTCCATCCACTATTGCCTCTGCCCAAATGCCAACCTGTTCATCGAAGGCAGGATGCCGCCTGTTCCATTGCTGATGGCGGAAGGGCGCGCGCTCGTCATCGGAACGGACAGCCTGGCCAGCAATGATCAGCTGAGTATCGCTTCAGAAATAGGCGCCATCCTCCATGCCTTTCCGGACGTGACGCTCGGACAAGCACTCAAATGGGCGACCTCAAACGGAGCGGCCGCCCTTGGCTTCGAAAATGAAATCGGCAGTTTTACCCGCGGCCACAGACCAGGTATCATCCTGCTGGATGACGACCTCTCTGTTCAGCGCATTTGCTGAAGGCGTCAGCACATTAATCAAGCAATGTCTGCAACACGGGCAATGACCGCAACTGCCCGAAATCCGACAAATGCAGCCGGTAATATTGCATGCTCACTTCCAGAAGCTGCCTTCGCAGATCACGGTTCATAGAAATCTCTGACAGATCGGATGGCATCGTAACCTTGAGAAACTGACTGATCCGGTCGCTGAGCATTGGATCGGCCCAGTGTGGATGGTCCGGGGGCTCCGGCAGGAATATCCCTTCCTGCAAGTCCAGGAATATAGGACCCGAAGGGGCCGTATCTTCCATCCTGAAACCGAAGAAGTGCGTCAGATGCAATGCAAAGAAGATCGGAAAATTGGCCGTGACCACTGGCTCGGCCTCATCCAGTCCGATCAGCGCATCCTCCGTGAACTGAAACAGCTCTGTCATAGGCCCGGGCTGTCTGAGACATTTCTGCAACACCTCCATCATGAAGATGACGACCGACTGTTTCCGAATATCCCGGTCGACCGACCGGTACAGCCGCGCCCACTGACACTCTCTGATATGATGCAGGCCCTGCCGATCGTGATGGGTGACCACAAGATCCAGCATATTCGATGGCTGGAACTGATTTGCCCGGAGCCCCGACGTGACACCCGTCTTGCGCACACCCTTGACCATGTAGCTCTGCATCCCGAACAACTCCGTGAAAATGCTCACGATGAGGCTGGTTTCTCCATATTTCACCTGTCTGACAACGATGCCCCGGGTCTTGTGCAACATGTGATGTTTTTATTGACGTTCCCCCCGGTTCAGCGGACGATGAACACCCTGGTCACGATCCGCTCCTGCCCCGCATCGTCCGTCGCAATGACAAGATAAGCTCCGCTGGCCACCCGTTCCCCCCGGTAATTCCGGCCGTTCCATACCGCCTGTCCCCCCAACGCTCGGGTCTGATGGACAAGCCGGCCATCAGGCTCGGTAATCTTCACCATGCCGTCCCGCATCAGTCCGCGGATGGCAATGGTACCGTTATAACCGGGAGGCACAGGATTCGGAAAGACAAGTACCCGGCCCGCAGCAGCCTCCGCTTCCGTTGCCGTGCTCCGAAAAGAACAGATGCCATCAAAGGTGGATATGAACACTTCTCCCGTCAATGGTGATATGGCGATGCGATGCACCAGATTATTGAGTAGCGGACTGTTACGGTCAGAAAACCGGTGAATGATCCGGGATCCGTCTGCCCCCACCAGCCAGACGCCATTCTTCGAGCCCACCCATTTCCGGTTGGCACCATCCACGGCGATCGTCCTGACCTCCTCATCACCAAACAGATACCCGGCAAACCGATCGAATTGCACCACCGGTTGAAAGGCCTCACAACTGCCCGAAAACGGATCCTCCAGACATTGGATGATGCCCACACCCCGGGATGTTCCCACCCAGAGGAATCCATCCTTGTCGAGGGCGATGCAATGCACCGTGGAAGAAGGCAGGTTGCCCTGGCCCGCTCCCTGCCGGAAATATCTCCAGCGGTCATCCGACAAATTTTCCGGTGTACCCCGGTCGTCAAAACAAAACAGGCCATTACCCTTGGGCGAAACGATCCACTTATAGCCAAACTCATCGATCAGGATCTGAGATACCGCATTTTCCGTATGGAGGAACGGAATGGTGAACCGAAGCCATTTCCCGTCCTTCTTTCTCGCTACCAGGTTCTGTGGCGCACCATAATTCGCGATCCAAAGGGTTCCATCCCGGTCGGTCGCCAGACCGGACACCCGGTAAGATCCTCGATCCCCGATGGTCTCCTGTAGTCCCGAACCCTGCTTGTAGATGCGGAAATCATTACCGGTTGTGATCTCCAGCAGCCCGCCGCCAAAAGATCCCGCAAACAGAGATCCGCTTAGAGGATCCCCTGCCAGTGATACCAGGTCAAGCAGACTATCCAACACGGGTTTTACGTAAAGATTGATGTTCGACCAGCCATCCTCCGTCAGCCTGTACAGACCATTGGGGTTGTATGTGTAATTCCATGCTTCATTCACCGCACCCGCCGCCGCCCATACCTGCTCTTTGAACACGATCAGATCGCCGGCAGCTGTGTTGATGGGAGAATTCGGAAAGATCCTGACCGAGTTTCCGTCCGTGATCCGCAACAAACCGTTGTTCTGGTCCGCCACCCAGCAGACGCCGCCCTGTAGTACAGACTGCCGCGGCAGGGAGAGGTCGGGGTGACGGATCCGCTGAAGGATCTGCCCCCGGCTGTCCATGCGGATGATGGAAGGCACCCCCGCAACCCGCTGGCACACCAGCAGCTGGCCGGCGGCTGGATCCATGTTTGTTATACTCCCGCCCGTCAATACCGCCTGCCATCGACCATCGATGCGCATGTGGAGCGTGTCCCGGATCACAACGGCAATGGTCTGTCCGATCATCTCCACCAACCTGACAGGGCCGGCCGGCAGGGCCGGTCCGATGACCTGCCG
>CANHUK010000048.1 GCA_947463755.1 Chitinophagaceae bacterium | reverse complement strand
CTCGCTTCAGGGGATCACCGGTGCATCCGTCGCCGCAGGCTTCCACGGTATGAGCAATGGCGCCAACATGGGCTTCACCCGGGAGGCTTTCGATTGCGTCGGGGGCTTCGAAGGGATCGACCACATCGCTTCCGGCGATGATATGCTGCTCATGCAAAAGATCGAACAAAGATTCCCGGACCGGATCGCCTATTGCCGTTCCACGGACGCCATCGTCACCACCCACCCCGAACCCACCCTACGGGCATTTCTGCGGCAACGCATCCGCTGGGCCAGCAAGGCCACACATTACCGCGACAAGCGCATCCTCCCCGTACTGATGCTGGTCTATCTCTTTAATGTCTCCCTGCTCCTGCTCCTGGTGTCAGGGCTCTTCGGTTATACGTCATCGTTAGTATCCGCATGTGGTTTGCTCCTGTTCAAGACCGCTGTGGAAATGGTGTTTCTGATGCCTGTCGCCGGTTTTTTCAATCAGACACACCTGTTGCCCTGGTTCCCGGTCGCCCAGCCCTTCCACATCCTCTACACGGTGATCTCCGGAAGCTTCGGGCAGTTCGGCCGCTATCAGTGGAAGGGACGGATCGTTCGTTGAAGTTCCCTGACGCAGCATTGACGCCTGTTGCCTATATTTACCCGGATGACATCACCGTCCGGAAGTTTTGCCGCAGATACCTGGCAGTCGCTCAAACGAAATGGCATCGCCATGGCCTCCCTGTGCGTCATCTTCCTGACCCTTTGCACCGCCGTATTTGCCTATTGGATCGCACCGGACCACTCTCCGAACGCCAATCGCATGATGGTGGAACTCGCCGGCATGAAACCCGGTCACCGGCAAGACTTCATCGCGCTGCCGCGGGAAGACCGGCCCGCGCCGGTCGGCTGGCTGGAACGTACGATGAACGGCATGCGGGATACGGAACAATTCATACCCGTTGTTTCGGCGCAACAGTCAGGCGACAGCCTGGTCTGGATGCAATATCTCGACGAGGGCATCTCAGAGCGGAAGGCCATGAAAGCCACACCCCGCAACTACAGGATCGTCAGCATGCGATTTTGGCTGGGTACCGATAAATACGGACGCGACATCCTGAGCCGGCTCATCATAGGCACCCGCGTCAGCCTCAGCGTCGGCACCATCGCCGTGGTGATCTCTCTGTTGATCGGCATCAGCCTGGGTGCGCTGGCCGGCTATTTCAGGGGACGTACCGATGATCTGATCATGTGGTTCATCAATGTAGTCTGGAGCATCCCGACATTGTTGCTCGTATTCGCCATTACCCTAGCGCTGGGCAAGGGTTTCTGGCAGGTGTTCATAGCTGTGGGTCTCACCCTCTGGGTGAATGTGGCCCGCATGATCCGCGGACAGGTCATGGGCATCCGCGAACTGGAATACGTAGAAGCTGCCCGCGCCCTCGGCAGCGAACATGCCCGCATCATCCTGAGGCACATCCTCCCCAATGTGCTGGGGCCCGTAATGGTGCTCGCCGCCTCAAATTTCGCCAGCGCGATCGTTATGGAAGCCGGCCTCAGCTTCCTGGGCGTGGGCGTGCAATCGCCACAACCCAGCTGGGGACTCATGATCAAGGAGAATTACAATTTCATCATCACGCACAACCCCATGCTGGCGGTTATCCCGGGCCTGGCGATCATGACCCTGGTACTCGCCTTCAACCTGCTCGGAAATGGTCTGCGCGATGCGATGGATGTGAGAAGAGGGTGAATGAATAAGTAGAATTTGAGCGCGGAGCAAAGAGAAAAGAGTAACGCAGCGTATTTATTCAGTGGTTATTTTAGCACACTAAAACTTTTATAATATGATGAAAACGATCAGCAGACTGCTATTCGGATTGGTGTTCACCGCCTTACTGACATCTGCCGTGCCGGTTCGCGTGAATGAATCCACACCGGCTCCGGAAAGGGTAACGGTCGACGCCCTGTTGAATATGAACAGCCGGGAATTCGCGGAAGTCATCGGACACAAACTCAGCCTGAAGGAGAAAATTGTTTTCCGGATCGCACAGCGCGAACTCCGCAAAGACATGAAGCGGGAAGGCCTGCAGTCGGATACCACCCTTGATGTTCAACAAATGATGGCCGATGGTGAAAAGGGTTTCTATTTTGGTGGCTTCATCCTCGGTATGCTCCTGGGTTTGATCGGTGTGCTGATCGCGTACCTGATGAAAAGAGACAAAGCTTTCATTCGCTCCACATGGATCGGCTGGGGTGTCTGGGTTGCGCTGCTCGTCATCCTGCTGGCTTCGAGTGGCGGTACGGCTTAACAAAAAAGTATCCTGATCTATTTGCCCCGCCTTGTGCGGGGTATTTTTTTAACGTCCAGCGCAGAGAAAAGAGAAAAGGAGGAGCTCGGAAGGTTAATGCGCCGGTTTCCGACGGAGCAACAGCCCGATGCAGATGAAAAAGATCGAGCCGACCTTGTCCGTTTCGATGAGATCGCTGAGCATGTTCAGCAAAATGATCATGGATAGCACTGCGAGGATACCCGCCGCAACGGCGCGATCGAACGGGTCTTCAGCAGCATGATACTGACGATGGGCGGCGCTGAGCAGCGCATAGAGGAGCAGGCAAAAGATCAGCAGGCCAGGGATACCCTGTTCCACCAGGATGAGCAGAAAATAATTGTGTACGGTCGATCGCTCAGGATTATCGCTCACGTAGGTCTGAAATGACCGAACCGCGAATGGCCGGTATTCGTGATAAAATGAATTCGGCCCATAACCATAGAGGGTATTGCCCTCCAACATCCGGACGGCAGCGATCCAGCGGTAGAAACGCTCCATCGATGAGATGTCGGTCATCTTATAGGTCGCCTGCATGTGCTGGCCGAGGTCACTGTGCCAGATCGTTCGCTCATAGTTCGGGCTATATTCAAGATATCGGTCGTCTTGTAGAAAGAATACGGCCGCCCCGATCACCATCACCACAGCCGCCGCAGCCAGCCAGTGAAAGAAGCGTCGCTGCAGTGCCACCACAGCCAGCGCACCGATCAGCGCTGCCACCCAGGCACCCCGCGAGTAAGTGAAAAACAACGCCGCCAGCCAGAATCCGATGACCCAGCGCAACCACCTTCGCTGAGCCGGGAATACAAACCATGCCCCAACGGGGATCGACATCGTGGTCACCAGCAGGGCTCCGTAATTCACATGATTGCGGTATAAAGGCTCCACACTCCGATTGGCGCTGTCAAAAGCAAAGCCCAGCCAGGCATGCTTCACCAGCACGACCGCCAGGGAAAGGAACATGGATATCCCGAGGATCTTCAGGGCGCGGAGCACATCCCGCCGGTCGCGCAGACAGTACCAGGTGCCCAGTACAAAGGCTGAAACATACCAGATCTTCGCGGCCAGGAACTTGAAGGAAAGCAACATATGCTTTGAGAGCAGGCTACTGAAAGCAATCCAAACGAGATGGAACAACAAGGGCAACAGGATGACGGCATCCATGCGACCACCCCGAAAGCGGTCGCGGTACAACAGAAAATGCAGGGCCATAAGCACTGTCATGAACCACATGAGCGGTTCATCGGGAAGGTCCGTGCCCAGGGTAGCCGTCAGATCGATCTCCGCGGAGAAAGGGATCGTCGCCAGCAACAGGAAATAAATACGCCGGATATCCTGCAGCCCGATCCAGGCAACCAGGGCAACCGGACCGGCAGCGAGGAAGATCATGCTATGGGTGACGACAGCTGCCAGCGTACCAGCCATCATGGCCAGCAGGATCAGGATATTCGGCATCAGCAGGGCCGATATGTGAGCGGTGCGGTTCAACCCGTCAGGCTTTCTTGAAACCGGGAAGCAGCAACACCATGGCAAAGGCAGTGAACAGGCTCACCAGGAAGGTGGCCACGACATTAACCACCACCTTTGGGTTTTCCGCCTTGACCGATGGAACGGCACGCTCCAGCATCACCAGCGCAGGAGGCGGGTTCAGCAGGGCCATGCGGATGTCCGTGATCGCACGTCGATAGTAATCCAGTTGATGCGTTGGTACACCCGGCACAGGACGACTGCTATCGCCGGCGCGGACATCCCCATCCGTCAGTTGCAAGGTCGCATAGGACGACTCCAGCTTTCGCAGGGTGGTAGAATAATAATCCCGATAGAGGTCCTGATGTGCACGCTCTGTCTGGAATACCATGGCATTGGCAATGGCCGCTGCCAATACCCGGTCGCGATCCGTGACCTTCACATGCATTTCTCCGTATTCGGTCTTGAAGATGCCGCACTTGGTCCGGAAGACCCTCAACGCCTCTTCCCTGCCCTTTTCATCCGACTTCCGGATCTTGTAGTGTTTGATCAATCCGAAACTGTCCACCATCTTCATCATCACCGGCCATGACCGGGCTGTGGCGTAGAGTCGATCCAGGTCATCACCCGAACTGAAGACCGAATAGAGTTCAGTGATCTCCTCGGCCGTAAACCTCGATTTATCGCTGAACCGAGAATTGGCAGGCAGCACACTGGCTTTGGAGAGATATTGTTTCGGGATGATCAGACTGATGACCAATGCGGTCAGCGTAGGCAGGGCGACGGCCAGGAACAGGAATCTACGGTGTCTGATGACGATATCCTTGATGTCTTGGATCATCTATGGTCGGGCTTTGGTGGCGGTAAAGTTAGCGTTCTGACCGATGTGATGCCCCGATCGGAGCCATCTCTTTTCCGCACCGCCACCCGTCAGGGCCGAAGCAGCCTGCGCAGGTCCTTCAGACCAAAGCCGAGTGTAGCGTAAAAAAGGAGACCGGTGAGCAACACAGATAATGACACACTAACGGGAACGGGTACCTGATAAAACACCATTGTACGGATGGCGCCGTATCCCATCAGGCCGACAAACAGGTAAGACATGGCTTCGAAAGCGGGGAGGCCGAGGCCCTGATATCGGCGGGTCCTGTGGATCAGCACAATGGCATAAAGGCTCTGCGCGATCACAGCAATGGTGGCGCACGCGTAGGCCCCGTAACGGGGAATGAACCATGCGTTCAGGATCAGGCTCAGCATGGCCATGAAGACACTGGCGTGGATAAAACTCCGGATATGGCCGGTGGCCGTGAGCAACGTGCCATGGATACTGACCAGCGAGAGGCCGGGCAGCGCCAGCAGGATGATCCGCATCAGACGTACGATCGTCGGATCGGAACGATGGTAGAGCATTTGGGTGAGATACTCAGGGATCGCCAGTCCAACCGATGCAATGAGGATGGCCGCACACATCAGGGCGCGGCGAGATACCGTCACGGTATGCCGGAAGGCCCGTACATCCGGCCAGTGACGGGCCACAAAGGGCAGCAGAAAGCCGGCGGCGAGCGTACCCATCATGCTGAAAGCATCGAGGATACGGAAGCCCGAGGCGTAGAGACCTGCCTCCTGATTTCCGTTCGGATGCAGGCGTTCCAACAGGATCCCGTCCATCCGCAGGATGATCGTCATGAGGAACACATTGACCGCAAAGGGAATGCTGGAGAACAGCAACTCACGCCGAAAGCCACGGAAAGGGCGGAAACTGAACCCCTCCCTGCTTCGGATGATGAACCATGCCGACAGACACACGGCGATGAGAATGCCCCCGATCTGAAGGGCAACAAACCGGCCTATGGTGATCCGGCCGAAGATGTCCGGCCACAGCAGCATGGCGCCTGCCGTGAGGATCACGATCGACTTGTCGGTGACGGACAACAGTCCTTCCGCCCTGAAACGCTGGCCCGCCGTAAGCTGTATGCGCAGATAGCCCAATAGGCTCATCGAGGCATGCAGCACCATGATCGAAGCCAGTAACCTCAGATCCTTAAAGCCGGCGACCATCGCCGTCAGACTGACGACCACAAAATAAACACCGGTGAGCAGGAGTTTCGCGTAGAGGCCGTCCCAGAAGACATCGGCATGCTCGGATCTACGGGCAGACATCACCCGGCTGACATGGATGTGAATGCCCGGATCCAGCAGGAAGCCAAGTACCATGCAAAAATTCAGCAGGGCGAAATAATGGCCGTAGTCACCAAAGCCGGTAATATTCTGCACGCCCCGGTCAATGCCGAAGATCCATACCGGCTTGACCAGTACGTTCAGTACCATCATCAGGAACAGCGCACCCAGGAACTTCTTTTGCAAGGGGGATCGGTTGAAAAAAGAACAGGACGGCGGGTTGCAGAAACCATCCGTCAGCCCGTGACCCGGACATTCCGGTTCAGGCTTTCTTCCAGGGAGATGAGGGTTTCCGTGCGTTCGATCCCGCGGATCTTCTGCAGCTGGTCGTGCAGCACATACCGAAGCTGGTTGATGTCGCGGGCGACGATCTCGATGAACATACTATAATTCCCGGTCGTGTAATTGATGCGCACGATCTCCGGCACTTTCCTGAGGTCCTCCGCGACCTGGTCGTAGAGTGAACTTTTTTCCAGGTAAATACCTACAAAAGCTGTGATATCGTAGCCCAGCAGCTTAAGATCGACATTGAGCTTTGTGCCCCGGACAATGCCGATCTCCTGCAGTTTTTTGATACGGACATGGATCGTGCCGCCGGAAACAAATAACTTCTTGCCCAAATCGGCATAGGATATGCCTGCATCATCCATCATTTCGTGGATGATCTGGAGGTCCAGTTTGTCAAGATTTAATTTGGCAGCCATACGCTATTCGTATTTTGAACGTTTTCTATAATGATACGCAATTTATTGTAATTTTTCCAATATTTACAAATATTATTTGAATTATTTTGCCCATTTAGGTCGATTTGCCTAATTTTGTATTGTTGATCGAAAGAGATCACGGCTCTTTACACTGTGGGGTGATGAAATCTTGGCAGACATGCCCTCTTGTCTCGGGGGTGGGGGATTCCGGATAAACACTGCATAACGCCGATCCGCAGACGTGCGGACCGACTGGGGTTGACCACCAGTAGGTTGAAGGTAGCTCCTTCTACAATCTTGTGCAGCGGCTAACGTCCCCGTGGAGGTTCGACTCCTCCCCCTACAGCAAAAGCCCATGACGGTTGCGTCATGGGCTTTTTTATTGACCGATAGGTTAGATGGGCCGAACTGCTGATATATTATGTCAGTCCCTTAGAAAGGATGATGGGGCTGGTTACGTTTGGATTCATAATTACTGAACGAAAAAAAACAATCCACCAATTTTAAGAGGTTTCTATTTCAGGTAAAATCCATTTTTGTATATTTCTGAAATATTGGAACAAGATTCCATTTTTGTATATTTTTGTAAAAAATGGAATTCATGATCTCAAGAAGCATCATGGAAGAAGCCAGATATTCCTTGACACAATTCAGAGCGCTATGCATCACAGGTCCGCGCCAAAGTGGTAAAACAACGCTCAGCAGGGCCCTGTTCAAAAACAAACCGTACATCAATTTCGAAGACCCGGTTACGCAAGGAGCCTTTCAAGAAGATCCGGAAGCTTTTCTCAGGAAATTCAAAACAGGGGCCGTACTCGATGAGGTGCAAAGAGTTCCGGAAATTTTCAGACACCTGCAAGTATTACTGGATAACAACCGATCCAGAGGACAATTCATTCTGACTGGCTCAAACAATTTCCTGCTGCAGGAACAGGTTTCACAGTCGCTTGCCGGAAGGGCAGGATACCTGACCCTCCTGCCATTCAGCTATCAGGAACTGAAAGAAGCTCAACAACCGGTGGATGACCTCATGACAAACATGATCAAGGGAGGATATCCTGAAATATGGGCGGAACAATTAAACCCGAAAAAATGGCTGGACAGTTACATTCAAACCTATATCCAAAGAGATGTGAGGCAACTCAGATACATTCAAAACCTGGCGGCCTTCAACCGTTTTGTCTACCTCAGCGCCAACCTCGCCGGTCAAATACTTAATCGGGATGAGTTATCCAGACAAGTAGGAGTGGATACCAAAACCATTCAATCCTGGCTGGGACTCCTTGAAAACAGTTACATCCTTTTCCAGCTGCAACCGTGGTATAACAATCTCAATAAGAGGGTTGTCAAAAGCCCTAAGATATATTTCCATGACAGCGGACTCCTTTGCGCGCTGCTGAGGATTTCTTCAAAGACAGGATTAAAAAATCATCCGATGGCAGGTGCCATTTTCGAAAACTGGTGCATTGCTGAGATCAAGAAGAACAGGTGCAACCTGGGTGACAACAGCGGTCTTTACTATTTTAGAGAAAACATGGGAAACGAAGTCGATCTCATCCTTGAAAAAGATACAGGTCCACTGGCCATTGAGATCAAATCTGCAACCAAACCCGACCGAAGCTTATTGAGGGGACTCCAGTACTGGAAGAAATATCAACCCGCATCCCAGGGGATTTTACTGTATCAGGGATATAATCCATCTAGGGAGACCACGGATCTCAATTTCGTATCCTGGCAAGAGATAGATTCGATCCAATGAGTCAGACAATCGATCAAAAAAACGCATTAGCACTCAACCACCCGCTTTCCGAAGCATCTCCGCCACATTCACCGCCCGACCCTTCTTCCGCAAACTCTCATCGGCCGCCTCCATGAAGGCGAACATCTCGATCGTTTCCTCCGCTTTCACCGGCGCTACGCCCGATTTGAAGAATTCGATGATCTTCAGCAACAAGGGAT
>CANHUK010000047.1 GCA_947463755.1 Chitinophagaceae bacterium | reverse complement strand
TCGCCGCGCTCCTTGGGAGGCGGTGACACGAAGGTCGGAACCGGGGCGAGGAGGTTTCCGAGGCGGACGACAGATGCACCATGACCGAAATGCCGTTGCACATCCAGGACCTCCTCATCGTTGGTCGCCTGGAAGCGGACGATGCGTCCGATCCCGGCGATGCGCAGCAAGGAAAGAAACACCCGCTTGCGAAGCGGCTTCACCGCCAGGGCGGACGCCATCAACATGCCGCGCGGAGCCAGGAGGACAGAAGCCCGGGTACCCCCGAAACGACGAAATATCAAAGGATAGATCGTCATGAATCGGGAGAACATGCTGTTGAGATGAATATGATCGGGGCGAACAGCCCGGATGATGCCGGTGATGCTGCGCCAGTTCAGGCGTTGGGGAGACAGGTAGCACACCTGGTGTCCTCCATAAGGGATCCATTGATCCGTTCGGATGCCGGGATAGGATCTGTCCATCCCCAGGTCGCGATCGGTCGTCAGTACATAAATATCCAGCGCCCGGTCGAGCTGTGCCGCAAGATTCACGACGGAGCGGATGGGTCCGCCGGCACGGAAACCCGGCGTATACCAGTCGGCCATGACCAGCACCCGGGGCCTTCTGGCCGGAGAACCGGCAGTGGATGTTTGACCGCTCATTCGACGCCGTTCTTTTCCATCCAGTGTTCCAGCACCACGAATTGCCAGAGTTCCGACCAGCTGATGCTGGCGTCACCATCCAGGAATCGTTGCCAGTAAGCAAGGAGGGGGCTGGCCCGGATAAAGTCACGTTGCGACAGGCTTCGGATGCGTGTTTCGCAGAAATCGCGCAGGACGCCGCGCATCCAGAGCGGGAATGGGAAAAGGAAACCCTGCTTTTTCCGGTGTACGATCTCATCAGGCAACAGCGGGGCGACAGATTCCACGAGCAGTGATTTCGGATAGACCGGCCGCTTTACCGCATCCGGCACCTGCAGCAGGAAACTGACGAGTTCGTGATCGAAGAACGGCTCCCTCACTTCCAGGGCATGGGCCATGCTCATCTGATCGGTATCCTTGAGAAGGGTCTGCTGCGTATAGCCCAGCAATTCGGATGCGGTGACCTGACTGAGCAGGGGCAGGCCGGAAAGCTCCGGTCCACGGGTCTTCAGCAGTTGCTGAAAATGGCCATCAGACAGGGGATCGCGTTGCGTGAGACGACCGATCATGCGTTCTGATAAGATCCGTCGGAATTCAGGGTAAGTGCTGATGATCGATACATCTTTTGCCCGAAGCAAGGCGGCCATCCTGTGATATCGTGAAGTACCGGAAAGGTCGAGGAAAGTGGCAGCAAGCCTTCTGAACGGACCGGATAAGGCAAATACCTGCCGATACTTCTGTAGCGACAGATGTTTATTGAAAAACGGATATCCCGCAAACAACTCATCACCCCCAATGCCCGAGAGCGCCACGCGTATGCCCGCATCCCGGATGGCCTTCGACACCACATAGGTGTTCGTGCCATCACCGCTCGGGGTGTCCATGGCATCCAGGGCGGGGCCCAGCTGTGCCAGGTAGTCTTCAGGCGTCAGCCGGATGGTCGTATGCCGCGTATTGAATCGATCGGATACGCTCTGCGCAAACGCCGATTCATCGTAGTCTTTTTCGGTGAAGGATACATTGAAAGTAGAGGGCCGCTCATTGGAGACCTCAGCCATCAGTCCGACCACGACGCTGGAATCGATCCCCCCCGACAGGAATGCGCCCACCGGCACATCACTCACGAGTCGCTGCTGTACCGCCGTCCGCAGGAGGGTACGGATCTGCTTTCTCACGGCCGAAGTGTCTGTCATGTCCAGGTCCGCGGCCTGCGGTTGGGTGACCGACCAATACCGGCGGGTTTCCGTACCCGATGCCGAGATACGCATCCAGGAGCCGGCCTCCAGTTGCAGGATGCCGGAGATAGGCGATGAGGGATATCCGAAGGATTGAAAGGACAGGTAATCTGACAGTGCCGAGCGGTCCAGGCGGCGGGCGATCAGGCCGGAAGCGAGCAGTGCCCTGATCTCGGATGCAAAGAGCAGCATCCCATCCTGATGGCCGTAATAAAGAGGTTTTACCCCGAGCCTGTCGCGGCAGATGTGCAGGGTTCGATCAACCCGGTCCCACACTGCAAACGCAAACATGCCTTTGAACCTGTCGATACAAGCCTGGCCCCACGCGGCGAATGCTGCAATGAGCACTTCAGTATCACTGCCCGTGCGGAACGGATAGTCCGGCAACATAGCCCTCACCTCCCGGTAGTTGTACAGCTCTCCGTTGAACACGAGCGTGTAGCGCCCGGACGCATCCGTGAAAGGCTGATTAGCGGCATCAGACAGGTCGATGATCGACAGCCGGCGATGCCCCAGCGCAATGCCTTGTTCGGCGATATATCCTCCCGCATCGGGTCCGCGATGGACCATGGCATCACACATGTCGCGGATGGTCGCCGCATCGGGAGTCATCCCGTCATGCCTCAGGATTCCGGCTATTCCACACATATTTTTTCGTAAACCTCCCGGTAAAATGATTGAAATTCAGCGGCCTTCGCCTCCGGCGTATATCGTTCGGCCACCACCAGGCCTCTCCTGACCAGCGCTTCCCGGTATCCGGATTCGCGGATGAGTCGCAACAAACCTTCACGGATGGAGGCCGGCATCAGTGGATCAACAAGGCAGGCGGCTCCCTCGGAAATATCCCGCATCGGTGAGATGTCGCTCGTCAGTACGGCACGGCCGGCCCTGAATCCTTCTATGACAGGCAGTCCGAAGCCCTCATAGAGTGAAGGGAAATAAACAATGTCAGCATCCTCATATTCCGCCGCCATCTCCGTCTCGGTCAGGCCGTGACGGATGACATGGGAGATGCCCAGCCGATCCAGCACCTCCTTTTGAAGCGGGTCGGGTTTCCCGATGATCACCAGCACACAGCGAAGTCCGGTAATGGCCTCACAGGCCCGCTCAAAATTCTTGTTCTCTGTCAGTCCGATGAAGAGCAGCCGTGGGGTGTCCTGCCGAAAAGGTCTCGGCGTGTACGAAAGTATGGGCGATACAGGGTTTGCGATCACCCGGATCTTGTCGGGCTTGCACCGCGTCAACCTGACGATCTCCTCTTTTGTCTTCTCGGAGATGGCATGCACATGAGCCGCTTGCCTGACCGGAATGTCAAGCAGGATCCACTTGATCAGGCGCGTCTTTAGGTTCCGGTTCCGCACAAAGAAGCCACAGTCATGTATGGATATGATGGTTTTCCTCCCCGGCAGTACAATGGAGACGTAGGTGGAATCTCCGGTCATGTGCCACAGGTCAGCGTCATGACGACGTCTGTGGTGCCTGAGGAAACGCAGGTTCCGAAAGGATACGCCCAATTCAGGCAGCTCGACGGTATCAGGCCGGTCTGCAGAAGGCCAGGCGCCGAGGATCCGGTTGAATACTGATTCTATGCTGAAAAAGCGGGGGTTCTTCCGCCGAAAGACGAGGGTCACCTTCATGTCGCGATCTTCACGTCTTGTATTCTGGCCCGTTCCGTTCGGGCCGACTTTCCAAACCAACGGGGCAGGATGCGATTCAACATCCAGATGAAAAAGGCCGTCTTGATGAATGAGTTGAGGATCTGCAGGGTATCCGTTTCCGCAGAATAGGTGATCTGGTAGAACATAACAGGCAGCCAGAGTACCAGCAAGGGTATACTCCGGCTCAGCCGGAAGACGATACCATAAACCCATCGGATGAAGAGTCCGAGCAGGACCATGAACAGGATGGCAGGTCGGGTACCAAAACTTCCGTATGCCTCCCCGAGTGGCCCCACATTCATGGAGGTTACCAGGTTCATCTTCTTACCCGCATAATATTGCATGTTGAAACGTCCGCCCGCCTCTGGCTTGTCCGGCCAAAGGAACCTTGGGACAAAGCTGGAGAGGATCGTCTTGAACAAGTACTTGCCATCATCGAATGGCTGTATGATAGGGATCCGCTGCATTACCTGCGTGACGATATTCCCCTGGTTCATGCGGGTGTAGATCAGGAAGAAGTTTCGTTCTTCGAAGAACGCGGAACCCTTTTGCAGATTCTCGACGAAAAGCACAGCGAAAGTAGCGGCCTTGTTGTCGCGGATCTCTGCATTTCGGATCA
Source organism: Chitinophagaceae bacterium (assembly GCA_947463755.1). Lineage (GTDB taxonomy): Bacteria > Bacteroidota > Bacteroidia > Chitinophagales > Chitinophagaceae > Pollutibacter. Next base: position 4,483 of record CANHUK010000047.1, on the reverse strand, counting down.
TCTTCCGATAGGTCGTCTTCGTGTTCTGCAACACCACGATGAAGAAAATGGCAAACAGGAAGAGGGATATCTTTCGGCCCATGGAAACCTTGCTGCCCATGAAGAAGTAGGAGAAGATCGTGATGCCCATGTAGGCGACGATCGTGAACATCCCGATCAGAATACCATTCAGGATGATGAAGACAATGAAAATGGAAAGGATCACATTCCGATAGGGAAGGTCTTCTGTGTATTTTACATAGAGCATCCCTGCGAATGAGGTAAAAAAGAGGATGACGCCGATATACTGGAGGGAGACGGGCAGGAGTTCGTTCAGCACAAGCGCCACCACTCCAACAAGCATGATCGCCACCCCAACGGCCTGGTCGTGCACCAGGATCCGACGGCATTTTTCAAGTGTAACCTTCAGGGTATCCCCTTCGTCCGATGATCCTTCATTGCGCATCGGGATCGAGAGCATCATGCAGAAACCTGCGATCGCCGGCAAAGCGAGGCTGAAATAATCCGACTCCGGCACGAGCATATATTTCTTAAAGGCCCTGGACAGCGAGTTCTGGAAATTATAGACCCTGTAGCCAAGCAGGGGCATGTCCAGGCAGGTGAAAATATACAGGGCAGAGATCGACTCCCGCAATACGATGCCCCGACCGAGTTTGTCCAGGATCGACAGGATCGAAGCGATGGTGATCGCAATGACAAGCTCCGTGTTCATCGCATCCGTGATCAGGGAGACCACGAACACGGTCAGATAAGTAAAAGTGAAATGTATTGGTTTCACGCCGGTGTTCCCTCTTTCTTTTCGTTCCTGTTGATCGATGGGATGGCCTGGCGGATGCCTTCGACCAGTTTGTCCATCGAATGGTCTGTCATCCTTTTTTGTGCAAGCCTTCCCATTTCCGCAAAGGTACCGGAACGAGCGGCTGCCTGCTTCAACCAACCGGCAACTTCAGCTTCCGATCGTCCTTCGGCACTGAAAATCCACCCGGTTTGGCCATGCAACACCAGATCCGGCGCGCAACCTACACGGTCGGATACGAGGACGGTGCGGCCACAGGCCATAGCTTCATTGACGGCAAGTCCCCAGGTTTCGTTCCAGCGCGATGGCAGCACCAGCACATCGGCGATCCGGTAGGTTTCCGGCATGGCCCGCTGGTTCCGGAACCCCAGGAAGTGCACACGCGGATTGCCGGAGGCCTTTTCCTTTAACGCCTCTTCCAGATGTCCGTTACCTACGAATATGACATGAAAGGCGGGGTCGTCCAGCGCATCAAGAAGCTTCAACAGGAACGCTGGATCCTTCTTGGCTTCAAGTTTACCGACGAACAGCAGTACATACTCATGGTCTGCGATGCCGAGCGCCCGTCGCTGCTCCCTGGCAGCGATCGAACGGAGTTCGTCATCCGCAGAAAAACGCTCGTTGTCGATGGTGTGCGGTGCATGTACCAGCTGTCCGGGCTTAAGGCCGTGTGCCAGGTAATATGCCCGATTATGCTGACCAACGCAGAGGCCGATATCCACATGCCGGTATACCCACGTGAGGAAGATCCGACGGAGCCATTTCTTGAGTCCTGAGCGTTCGTCGAGTAGCGTGGAATCTCCCCTGAACAGGATCGGCACCTTCCCGCAGAAATGACGCAGACAGGCGAGGTGGCTGCGAAAGGCCCATCCATAAAGGATGATCGCATCCGGGCGCCACTCGCTGAGTTCCCGGATCAGGGTTGGATTATCGATCCCCCTGAAATGATCGGAGCCCGGCCTGGTCGCCACATTGTCCACAAAACGGAACGGGTATCCCTCCAGCAGGGGAATGTCCCATTCAATGGTCCGGCCGAAATCAGGATCGAATTTGCCACCTGCGCTCGACTGAGACCATGTATAGAAAACCATCAGCCCGACACCGGGTTCTGCAGCCAGCCTGGCGAAAAGCGGAGCATTATACTGGATCGGGTGGGTGGTGACGATGGCAATGCGGGTCATGGCAGAGGGATTCATGGGCGGACCTGTTCCTTCAGCCATTTCTGACAGAGTGCCAGCAGGGTCAGGGTCGGATTGGAATGTGATCCTGTGGGAAAGACGGATGCGCTCATGACATACAGATTCTGGTAGCCCCACACCCGCAGGTCTGTATCCACCACGCCTTCGGAAGCAATGGCACTCATACGGGTGCCCCCCATGTGATGGTTGACATCCGACAGATGATCGATCCACCGGTCGTTGTCTGCCCGAATATGTTCGTGCGGAGTATATTCCGCCAGGTCAAGTCGTTTGAATTCGGCCCCCAGCCGGTCGCTCAACGTGATCATCGACGCCCAGGTCTTGCGGGAAATTTCCCAGTGTATGGCTGCTTTGGGCAGTCCAAAACGATCCGGCTGATCCGAGACCGATATCCGACTGCTGCGCAGCGGCTCCTGTTCGAGCATCATGATCATCATCGCCTCCGCGCGATGTTTGTACACAAAGCGGTCCATCAGATATCCGCGGGCAGCGAGGGCGTAAGTGTCTGCATGGGTGATGACCTTCCACAGATCGGGCATCTTCCGATTCCGCAGGCTGAGGATCTCCTGATAGGGATCGAAAGCTTCCTCAGGATAGCTGAACATCAGGCTGGCGGAGGCGTTCAGCAACTGCTGCTCCTGCTGATAGGTTTCGGAGAGTGAAAGGCGCTTTGAATATTTACGAACCCCGCGGACATTGGTGTTGAAGAGTCGCTGGAACGCATAGGGATGTTTCGGAATGAGCTTGCCGGTGGAAATACAGGGGTGGTCCATGAAACCGCGTCCGAGCCAGCCGGAATGGTCTCCGATGACGGCTCCGTTCAGATCACGATTATTGAGCAGGATGCGGTTCGACTCGATGCCGCCCGTAGCCAGCAACAGCTGATTGACCTTTAACGACTGCCGACGACCGGCATGATTGCTCACTTCAACACCGGTGATGCGTCCGTTTCCGTCGGGGATCAATCCCGTCAGCATGGCATTATAAACAACCTGAAGGTCGCGCTCCAGCGTTCGGGCATAGACCTTGGTGAAATCCGGCTCGGGCGCCCATTTGGAGAAATGAAAATCGATCGCCGCATTGAAGGACGGCCTTTCCAGGCCGAACATCTTGAAAATATCTTCGTGATAATCCAGTGCGTCGATCTGCATGAAGGCATTGGCCCGCGGATAGTAAGCGGAAAGATCCTCAAACGATATGGGCCATCCACTCCCCGACACCCAGTCTCGCCGGCTGAAATCAACCGGTCGGAAGGGCAGCGACTGACCTCCCCAGGCGATGGTCGTACCGCCCACCGCCCGCTTTCTGCCCCACACCGCATTCTCCAGACGCTTCCCGGTCTGCAGCACCTCGTTGTCGATCTGACGGTCGCGGTGTTCTCCAATGCGACCGGATTCCAGCAGGAGCACTTTCTTTCCCTTCCGCGTAAGTTCGACGCCCATCATGATGCCGACGGCGCCGGATCCGACAATGACATAGTCGAATGTTTCGCCGGAATATGGCAGATCAACCCGATCGAGGTCAGTGTAAGGCATGTCCTTCCGATGCTTGATTGGTTTGAATGCCGGCGATGTTTTCCCTGAGGACAGCGGGACGCCGGGTGAAAAACAGGAGTTTTCCCTCCGGATTTCTGCGCGACCAGTATGACAGCACCTCGGAGGGAGGTATTGTCATCCCATCCGCGTTGCGTTTGGAAAAACAGCTGTGCAGGAAATGCCTCTTCTCCGGATACCGCAACATCAATTCTTCAAAGATACTGCCTGCTTCGTACTGAAGGACCTCAAATCCTTCAAGATCTCCGGCTGAGAGACCGAGCAGGGCATTTGCCGGAGCGGCTACGCCCAGCGAACCGATCGCACCGGCTGACTGCCGGCGCAGGAGCCAAGTCCTGGCCTCGTCATCGAGAAAGGAAGGCAGGCCTTCATGGATCAGAAAGCACTCAAGCCGAGCGCAGCCCAGTCGTTTTAAGCTTCCGTTGAAGGATGATTCCACCTGCTCCCGGGTGATACGGCGCCAGGCGGGTGTGGCCGGATCGCCCCCCGATAAGGCCTGCGTTCTGCCCCGTTGCGTTCCGCGGAATCTTTTTCTGATATAATTGAGGGGCATCGCCAGACGTGGGTCGAGCGTTGGCGAAACGCCGGCCGCCAATCCGAATTTTCCGGTGATCAGGACTTCTTGTCCCTTCCGTGCCAGAAAGCGTCCGAGTACCCACTCGGCATAACCTTGTCCGTACAGCGGAGCGGTGTCGAAATGCCGGATACCTCCGTAGTAGGCCTCCTCCAGCAGGCGCAAGGCACGCCCCTGTGTTGGAAGTGCCGACAGACCCGCAGTGCCAAATATCAACTGAGCGGTGCCGGACATCAGGCTGGTGGATGCGTTGAATTGTCGGAACTGCGCGACGGAACGAACCGGTCGATTACTGTGGCCAGCTTATGTGTGACCTCACGGGCGGAATACTGGTCGAAAGCCCCCATGTCAACTTCCTTCG
>CANHUK010000046.1 GCA_947463755.1 Chitinophagaceae bacterium | reverse complement strand
CGTGTGCTCGCGCCGCGACGCCGTCGCCTTCATCAAGGATGGCAAAGTAAAAGTGAACGACGTGGTCGTCCTCGAACCCGGCTTCAAACTCAACGATAATGACGAAGTGAAACTCTCCGGTAAAAAACTCTTCCCGGCCCGCAACCTCGTCTATATCCTCCTCAACAAACCTAAGGACTACATCACCACCTCCGAAGACCCACATGGCCGTAAGACCGTGCTCGACCTGGTAAAAGGCGCCACCACCGAACGGATTTATCCCATCGGACGGCTGGATCGTAACACCACCGGCGTGCTGCTGCTGACCAACGACGGAGAACTGACCCAAAAACTCTCCCACCCGAGCTTTGAAGTCAGGAAAACCTATGAGGTCAGGCTCGATAAACCCCTGACCAAGGCGCATTTCGACCGCATCCTGGCAGGCATCACCCTCGAAGACGGACCCGTGCAGATCGATGCCCTCGCCTATGCCGATGCCGCAGACCGGGCCATCATTGGGATCGAACTGCATAGCGGCCGAAATCGGATCGTTCGCAGGATCTTCGAATCCCTGGGATATGATGTCAGAAACCTCGACCGGGTCGTATTCGGGAATCTCACCAAGAAAAACGTCGAACGCGGAAAATGGAGATTCCTGAAAGAAAAGGAGATACGACTCCTGAAATTCATGAACAGTTCCTTCACCCGCAAATCGAAAGTTGAAGACTGACCCGCACCATGCAATTGGAAATCATTGCCGAAACCGAAGACTATGTGGCCGTCAGCAAACCATCCGGCCTGCTGACACTGCCCGACCGATTCGATAACCTCCAGGATTCTCTCCGGGGCCTTTTGATGCAGCAATATGGTGAGATCTTCACCGTGCACAGGCTCGACCGCGACACCAGCGGATTGCTCATCTTTGCCAAACACGCCGAAGCTCAGCGGCATTTCTCGATGCAGTTCGAAGAACGAGGTGTGGAAAAACAATACCTCGGCATCGTTGTCGGACGTATGTCGCAAACAGAAGGCACCTATGACCAACCCCTGGCCGAACATCCGACCATCAAGGGCAAGATGACCGTCGCCCGCAAAGGCAAACACGCCGTCACCCATTTCCAGGTGCTGGAGACGCTGGGAAAATATTCGCTGCTGTCCCTGCGGATCGAAACCGGCCGCACACACCAGATCCGCGTCCACCTTCAGAACGCCGGACACCCCATCGCCTGCGATCCACTCTACGGATCCGGGGAGCCCATCCTCCTGTCGGCCATCAAACGGAACTTCAAATTGTCGAAGGAAGATGAAACCGAAAGGCCCCTGCTGAACAGACTGGCCCTCCACGCCTGGAAACTGGGCATCACAGGATCATCCGGAGAACACATAGCGCTCGAAGCACCTCTTCACAAAGACATGGAGGCCTGCCTGCGGCAACTGCGCAAATGGAGCCGCTGATCCACGACAAACGACTGGCCACTCATCTAAAAAAAGCGCCTGTCAACCAACCACATGCTATAGATCACTTGTCAGGCTGCGGTGTGTATCTGAGATAAGGCTTGACCACCCGTAAACCCTTCGGGAAACGCCTGATGGCATCCTCGGTGGATACCGCCGGTACCACGATCACATCCTCTCCATCCTTCCAGTCGGCCGGCGTCGCCACACTGTAACCCGCCGTAAGCTGCAGGGAATCGATCACCCGCAAGACCTCGTAAAAGTTACGCCCGGTGGATGCGGGATAGGTGATCATCAGCTTCACCTTCTTATCCGGACCAATGATGAACAGCGAACGCACCGTAAAGGTCTCCGATGCATTGGGATGGATCATGTCATACAACCCCGCCACCTTGCGATCCTCATCCGCAATGATGGGAAAATCCACATGGCAACCCTGGGTTTCGTTGATGTCATTCACCCAGCCCAGATGCTTGTCCAGCGGATCTACACTCACCGCCAGCACCTTCACATTCCGCTTACGGAACTCCTCCTGCAAGGCCGCAGTGCGCCCCAGTTCCGTCGTACACACCGGAGTGTAATCAGCAGGATGCGAAAAAAGAACGCCCCAGCCACTACCCAGGTATTCATGAAATCGGATCTCACCTGATGTGGTCTGCGCCGTGAAATCCGGTGCAATGTCTCCCAGTCTTAATGACATATGACAAAATTTGTAGGTAAAGTTAGGAGAAAATATATTCCTACTAAAATAGTAGACTTTTATTTGTCTGAACTGCCCCGCATTGCACCACCTCGGGTCAGGGCCGACTTGCCAAAGCGATCGCGCACGGCATCAATGGCCTTGTACAATCCGGACTTCCGCTCCGGATCTGAAAAAAGATTGGTCTGCATCGCCCCGCTGGTGAGCTCACTCAGCCGGACACCGAGTAACCGGACCTTGCTCCCCGGGCGATAAAGCTGACGGAACAACTCCTTGGCGACAGGTATCAACTCGTCATCGAAACAGGTATAAGCGATGGCGCGTTGCCGGGAGGTCGTCTCGAAATCAGGATACCGCAGCTTCACCGCCACACATCCCGTCATCATGTTCTCACGTCGCAACTGGGCCGCCGTCTTCTCGGTCATCCGGACCAATTCGCTCATCAGAAACTCCTCATCGGACACATTCTGTTCGAAGGTGTGCTCCGTGGATATGGATTTGGTTTCATGGTATCCGGCCACTTCGCTTTCATGGATGCCATGGGCCTTCCGGTGCAGATCTTTCCCATACTGACCGAGCCTGGACGAAAGCACTTCCGCCGGAAACGCTGCCAGTTCGGCGATCGTCCGGATGCCAAGTTCCTGCAGGCGCCCGAGCGTATGATCTCCCACACCGGGGATCCTGTCGACAGGCAGCGGCGCGAGAAAAGCCTGTTCCATCCCCGGCGGAACCTGGAGATAGCCGTTGGGCTTCGCTTCGTTGGTGGCCATCTTCGCCACCATTTTGTTGGTTGCGAGTCCGAAGGAAATCGGAAGACCCGTTTCCGCCGTGATGCGTCTGCGGAGATCGATCGTGAATGCCAGCGGATCATGAAATCGGTCCATACCCGTCAGATCGAGATAGAACTCATCGATGGATGCCTTCTCGAAGACCGGCGCAGATGCCGCGATGATGTCTGTCACCCAGCGGGAATAACGGCTGTACTGACCCCTGGACCCGGGCAGCACCAATGCCTGCGGACAACGGTTGAGGGCCTCCCGCATGGACATCGCGGAACGCACACCAAAAGCGCGGGCCTCGTAGCTGCAGGTCGTCACCACACCCCGCTCGCGACTCCCCCCGACGATCAGGGGCTGCCCCCGTAATCCGGGCTCGTTCAACAATTCGACCTCGACGAAAAAGGCGTCAAGATCAAAATGGGCGATATGTCTTTGTGCTGGCATGAAATAGATGTCCGGTCTTTATCCCAAACAGAGGAGCGTCGATTTCGGTTACCCATAACCGTGAGCTTTCTCATGTACCGGCATCCTGAAATTACGAAGAAGAATGGGATCTGATGGTCAGCTGAGATACACGTCAAGCAATCCGTCCGGGAGGTCAAGCACCACCTTCAATGCTTCATGGTCGATCTCCACGAGGGTGGACTCGTTCAGGGGCAGGAGTACCTCCTTGCCTTCCACCTCCCCGCGCAGCAGGATCTGGTGCGGCTGCTCGATGACTTCCAGCACCTTGCAGAGGTCCTTGCCCTCCGTCTCTACCATGTATCCCAGCAGGGAGATCGGGGCATTGCGGGCCGTCAGCCGTCTGGCCTCGGAGGCCGGCAGCCAGACGCGTTTCTTCAACAGCCCCCGCGCGCGTTCAGGCGTGTGGACGCCGTCTAATCGGAGGAAGGTCTCTGACGTATTGCGTGCGCGTAGTTCCGCCGGAAAATATGGCAATAGCTCCTCTCTGGAAGTTTCGACGAAAAAGACGGATACCCCGGGGAAATCCGTTCGCCCCCCCAGGGCATGCCGGAGGATAAGCGTCCCATCCAGCCCATGTGTGGCCACCAGCGTACCGATACAGATCTTGTCTTCCATGTTGAAATGAAAAAAGCCTCCGAAGAGGCTTTTTTACTAAATGTGTTTGAATGATCACTCTTCGGTTCTCGGAGCGGCATCACCCTGTGGACGGCGGTCACCGGCACGGGGAGGTGCGGGACGACGACCACGACGGCGATTCCTGGCGGCTTCCTCCTGACGCTGGCGGATCTTGGCCTCATGCTCCTGATGCCATACCTGGAACTTCTCCATGGCCTTGGCCTCGTCGAACAGACCGAGAGACACACCACGCAGCAGGTGCTTCAGGTACAGTACGCCTTTGTAAGAAAGGATCTTGCGAACGGTATCCGTCGGCTGGGCGCCCTTGTGCAACCACTCGAGCGACTTCTGACGGTCGATCTGGATGGTGCTGGGTACGGTCAGCGGATTGTAGGTACCGATCTTCTGGATGAACTTGCCATCCCTGGGTGCACGGGCGTCAGCTACTACAATGAAGTAGAAGGGTCTTTTTTTACTCCCGTGGCGTTGTAAACGGATCTTTACAGCCATAAAAAATAGAAATTTTTCTTGGGTGGTGAATGATAGGGTTTCAGTAATCGGACTGCAAAATTAATTTTTTCCGAGCAATTGGCAAAACAAAACCGGAAATTTTGATGCTGGCCCGGACATCATCAGCGGCGTCCCATGCCCATGCGGGCACCCGCCGGCATCTTTTGCATCATTTTCATCATGTCGCGCATCTGCTCGAACTGCTTCATGAACTGGTTGACCTCCGCGATATCTTTGCCGCAGCCTTTGGAGATCCGCTTCTTGCGGCTCATATCGATCAGATCCGGGTTGGCCCGCTCTTCCGGTGTCATGGAACGAATGATCGCTTCCACGCCCTTGAAAGCATCGTCGCTGATGTCCACATCCTTCATGGCCTTGCCGACACCCGGGATCATCGACATCAGATCCTTCAGGCTGCCCATCTTCTTGATCTGCTGGAGCTGGTCGAGGAAGTCCTGGAAGTCGAACTGGTTCTTACGGATCTTCTTCTCCAGCTTCCTGGCCTGCTCTTCGTCGAACTGGGCCTGTGCCTTTTCAACGAGCGACGTGATATCACCCATGCCCAGGATCCGCTGCGCCATCCTGTCGGGATAGAATACATCGAGCGTATCCATCTTCTCCCCGCTGCTGACGAACTTCACAGGCTCGTTAACGGTGTATCGGATCGATAGTGCCGCACCACCGCGGGTATCGCCATCGAGTTTGGTGAGCACCACCCCGCTGAACTGCAGGCGTTCATGGAAGGCCTTGGCCGTATTGACCGCATCCTGACCCGTCATCGAATCGACCACGAACAGGATCTCCTGCGGCTGAACCGCCGCCTTGATGTTGGCAACTTCGGTCATCATCGCCTCATCCACCGCCAGACGGCCCGCGGTATCGATGATCACGACGTTCTTGTTATGGCTGCGCGCATGGGCGATGGCCCTGCGGGCGATATCCACGGCGTCCTTGTTTTCAGGTTCACTGAACACATCCACGCCGATTTGCGAACCGAGCACCTTCAACTGGTCGATGGCCGCCGGCCGGTAGATATCAGCCGCCACCAGCATGGGCGACTTGCCCTTGCGCGTTTTCAGATAGTTGGCCAGTTTACCGCTGAAGGTCGTCTTACCCGATCCCTGCAGACCGGCCACCAGGATCACCGCCGGATTACCCTGCAGTGAGAGCTCGCTCTGTGTGCCACCCATCAACTCCGCCAGCTCATCCTGAACGATCTTGACCATCAGCTGACTTGGGCTGATGGCATTGATCACCTTCTGGCCCACAGCCTTTTCACGCACACGGTCCGTGAACTCCTTCGCGATCTTATAGTTTACGTCCGCGTCGATCAGCGCTTTGCGGATCTCCTTGACCGTATTGGCGACATTCAGATCAGTGACCCGGCTCTCGCCGCGGATCAGTTTGAAGGCCGACTCCAGCCGTTCACTCAGACTCTCGAACATGGGATGAGTTTTAGCAATAAAAAAACTGAACAAGATGATGTTCAGTTTTCTTTATAGGCAAATTTACGAAATCGCGCGGAACCGCCCTCAGCCCATGTAACTTTTCAGATGCGTACTGCGCGAAGTGCTCCGAAGCTTGGTGATCGCCTTGTCCTTGATCTGGCGAACCCGCTCCCGCGTGATGCCATAACGATCACCGATCTCCTCCAGACTCAGCGGATGATCCTCATCGATCCCGAAGAACAGCCTGATAACTTCCTGCTGACGCTGCGTCAGCTGGCGAAGCGAACGTTCAATCTCCTGCTTCATGGAATCATTGTGCACGAGCTGCTCATCCGTGGCTTCTGCGTTGGGGTTGTGCATCACATCCAGCAACGTGCCGTCCTCCCCGTCAGACAGGGGGGTATCCATGCTCACATGCCGGAAACCATTGCTCATGGAGGTCAGGATGTCGTCGGCATCCATCTCCAGATATTCCGAGATCTCTTCGATGGAAGGCTCCCGCTCATACTGCTGCTCCAGGGTCTGAACGGCTTTGTTCACTTTATTTGACAGACCCACTTTGTTGAGGGGCAGTCTGACGATCCGCGCCTGCTCTGCCAGCGATTGAATGATGCTCTGGCGGATCCACCACACGGCGTAGGATATGAACTTGAAACCCCGCGTCTCGTCGAAACGCTGGGCCGCTTTGATCAGACCAAGATTGCCCTCGTTGATCAGATCCGGTAGCGAAAGCCCCTGATTCTGATACTGTTTGGCGACCGACACCACAAACCTGAGGTTGGCCTTGGTCAGGCGCTCCAGCGCCTGCTGGTCGCCCTTACGGATCTGCTTGGCGAGCTTTACCTCCTCCTCCGCACTGATCATCTCCACCCTGCCGATCTCCTGCAGGTACTTCTCCAGACTCTGTGATTCGCGGTTGGTGATCGACTTGCTGATCTTCAGCTGACGCATGCTCATAAGACGTTGACTTTGGGTTCGGTTCTGTGGTCGGTCTGCTCGGACCTGTACCATAAAACGAACACCGCCTCTAGATATTGCAAGCATGCTTTCGCACGGCCGGAGCCTTCCCCCCGGATCACCTGGCCGGGCCGGCGACCATCGGCCGGTCTCAGGACGTCATGATCTCACCCGAAAAAAGATATTTGCCAATACCGATATTTTTCTATTATTGCAAAGGCACGAAGACGATGCCACCCAAAACCTATAACACCATCACCACAACAGGAAGAAAGATGAGCAAGCAACTCTATACATTGGAATATCCCGTCAGATCCTCTGCCATCATATTGTACGAATTCCTCTCCACGCCCGCGGGTCTGCAGGAATGGTTTGCAGAAAAAGTGGACGAGCGGGACGGACTGTTCAGCTTCACCTGGAACGGATCGACCGACCAGGCAGAATTGCTGGAATCTGAAGAGGATCGGTACGTGCGCTTCAGATGGCTGCACGCCCCTCCGGGAGAATACTTCGAATTCCGTATTGAAAAATCGGAAGTGTCCAACCAGACCATCCTGGTGATCAAAGACTTTGCCGAAAAGAAGGAGATCCCTGACCAGAAAAGGCTGTGGGATTTTCAGGTGAACGACCTCTTCCACCGCATCGGCAGCTAGGCCATGTAAGACGGCATCTGTCGTCATGCCGGGCCGATCAGGCAAACATCATCGAAGGATCTCTGCGATCTCCGCATACACGGACATCAGTTGTTGTTCCACCGTTTCCAGCGGACCAATGGGCACTTGCTTCGAAAGTTTGGTGAATAACCGAACCCTGTAAAGCTCCAGCCACTCGTCTTCCTCAATGATATCGACCGGCAGATAGTTGTCTTCTCCGAAATGATGCTCCCACTCCTCCGGAGCGATACAGGCATGAAAGCCCATCTCTCCGATCTTCAGTCGGCGCTTCAGGATCCTGTCGATGAAATACTCACGGTAATTGCCTTTCAGATGCAGCGTGACACTGAAGAAATTACCCCACCAGAACATCGTTCGGATGGCCATGACATCGTGCGGCCGAAAATAGCGGGGAAAATCCAGCACCAGGTAGGGAAGCGCCCGGTAACTTTCTCCCCGGGAGATCTTGGCAGGTACTTCGAGCGCCGCCTCCAGCTCCCGGTGAAGAGGACGAAGCATTTCAGGCTGGGCAATGGAGAGACGACCGAAGAGCATGTTCACCTTCTCGATCACGGCATTCTTAAGCAACATCACAGAGGCGTCTGAAGCGAACGCCAATTCCTCTTCCGAAAGCTTTAAATTTGCCTCAGCCATAGGCCAAATATACCTAATAATAACTAGCCTGCCCGTTGATAAAAAAACTGGACAAACTCATCCTTAAAGCCTTCATCGGCCCATTCATCGCCACCTTCTTCGTGACGCTGTTCGTGCTGGTGATGCAGTTCTTCTGGAAATACATCGATGACCTGGTGGGCAAAGGACTCGAATTAAGCGCCATCCTCGAACTCACAGGCTATGTTACCGCCACCGCCATCCCGCTGGCCCTCCCATTGGCGATCCTCCTCTCCTCGATCATGACCTTCGGCAACCTGGGCGAAAGTTTCGAACTGGTGGCGATACGCTCCGCAGGCATTCCACTGCTCCGCTTCATGAAACCGCTGATCGTGGTCAGCCTCGGCGTCAGCCTCATCGCCTTCATCGTGTCCAACTGGGTCATTCCCGTCGCACAGCTCAAATTCACTACCATGCTGTACG
>CANHUK010000045.1 GCA_947463755.1 Chitinophagaceae bacterium | reverse complement strand
ACCAGGTCCTGACCTTACAAAGGGATGAGATCAAGACCGTCACCCAACATGAAATCACCGGTGCGGAGAAATCGAAACTTTTCCCGACGGATCTCGGTCTGGTGGTGACAGATTTCCTGGTTCAGTATTTCGACGACGTCATGGACTATGGCTTTACAGCCCGCATCGAGCAGGAGTTCGATGAGATCGCCATGGGCAGAATGCAATGGGGCAGCATGCTTGATGGCTTTTATGCCCCGTTCAAGAAGGATGTGGAGAATACCCTCGAAAACGCAGAACGCATCCGCGGCGAGAAGGAACTCGGCACAGACCCTGCCACCGGCAAGAAGGTCGTTGCGAGGATGGGACGTTACGGACCAATGGTGCAGATCGGAGATGTATCTGATGAAATCAAACCCCGCTTCGCCAAGCTGAAAAATACGCAGAGCATCGAAACCATCACCTTCGATGAGGCCATGGAACTGTTCAGGCTCCCCCGGCAGCTGGGTGAGTTCGAGGGACATCCTGTGCAGGTGAACATCGGTAAATTCGGACCATACATTGCCCACGACAGCAAGTTCTATTCACTGGGAAAAGAGCACGATCCTTATGAGATCTCACTGGATACGGCCGTTCCGATGATCGTCGAAAAACGCAAGGCTAAGGATGAACGCACCATCAAATTGTTCGAAAAGGAGAAGATCCAACTCCTGCGAGGTCCTTATGGTCCGTACATCAAGAAAGGTCTCAGGAACTTCCCCATTCCTAAAGAGAAGCAGGAAATGGTGGAGCAACTGACCATTGAAGAGGTCAAACAGATGATCGAGGATGCGATGGCAAACCCTCCCAAGAAAAGGATCCCCAAAAAGAAATAAAGGGAAACCAGATCCCCGGTTTCGTGTGCAAAGCCACCAGGCAGACAATTGTTCGGCCGGTGGCTTTCCCTTTTTTCGGAGTTTTCCCGAATCTGTGGATAATTATTGACGATCACTTCGTTGCATATTCGGAATTTTATAGGGTTCTCGTAAATATTGCAACAATAATCACGTGGCTGCTGCGTAATAAGGTGTAACCGAGGAAAACCATGAGTACCAGTAAAGAAGTGGCCGCACTGCTTTCGTTGGTGGATGACCCTGATGCGGATGTGTTCCAGGCCGTTCGGGATCGCATCCTCGACCTGGGGAGGGAGATGATCCCAAGACTCGAACATCTGTCCGAGGTCCATCCCCTACCCCATGTGCAGCATCGGGTGGAATCCATCATCCATAAGATCCATTTCCACGAACTCCAGAAGAGTTTCAGCGAGTGGTCAGCGCAGGATGAGCCGGATCTCATGGAAGGCGCCTTTTTGGTATCCAGATACAACTTTCCGGACCTCATCGTGGAGGATTATCAGTCTTCGCTGGACCGGATCTGCAAAAGCATCTGGCTCGAACTCAATAACTATCTGACCCCACTTGAGCAGATCAATGTCGTAAACAGGATCTTCTATGCCCATCATATGTTCCGTGGCGTTGAGATTTCCTACAATCACCAGGAAGATTTTCTGATCAACAAACTGCTGGATACCCGACGCGGAAACCCGATTTCGAATGGCATCCTCTATCAGGCCGTTTGTCAAAAACTCGACATCCCCGTCCGGGCCATACATATCCCCAGACAGTTCATCCTGGGGTATTTTGATCAACCTGCTGATACTCCGACACGCAAAAACCGGAAACCAAAGATCCTCTTTTACATCGACCCTATTTCAGGTCAGGTCTATTCGCAGAAGGATGTCGATCATTACCTCGATCGTATCCAGGTAGCCCGGACACCCATTTGCTTTCATCCGATGGACTCACGTGCCATCATCAGTTTTCTGATCGAAGAATTTGCCAAGTGTTTTGACGACGAAAAGAGCCGTGACAAGCAAAATGAATTGCTTGGACTGGGTGGACTGCTGGTGGAGCGAAAAGACCGTGACCATTGACCCCCCTGAGTTCAGCCATAGAACCGCAACGCCTGGACTGGGAAACATTCCAAAAGGTTGACATCCGGATCGGAACCATCCTCGAAGCTTTGCCCTTTCCGAAAGCGAAAAAACCTGCCTATCGCCTGACCATTGACTTCGGTGAAGATATTGGCATTCTCAGATCATCCGCACAGATCACCGCGCATTACACACTGTCAGACCTCGTCGGCAAACAGGTCGTAGCCGTAGTCAATTTCCCCCCAAAACAAGTGTCGAATTTCATGAGTCAATGCCTCATCCTCGGTGCTTACGATGAAAACGGTATGGTCGTGCTGTTGAAGCCGGACCAATCGGTTCGAAATGGATCAAAAGTCGGTTGATTTTTGGTCTCCATTCATCCCAAACCGCGCTGGTTTTCACTCAAAATGGCTTCTAAAGCTTAAATTCGTGTCATGATCCACAGGTATATCGGCGCAGGACTGCTTTGCGCCACCACAGTGTTGTTTTCATGCAGCGAAAAGAAGGCTCAGGGCCCCGGGCAAAACGGTGGAGGAGGTCAGAAATCAGGCCCGCTGCCGGTCGAAGCACTACTGGTCAAGACAGAAACGATCAGCAACGCCATAGAAGTCACCGGCACCATCCTGCCCAACGAAGTGACGGAGATCAGACCTGAAATCTCAGGTCGGCTGGTCTATCTGAATCTCCGGGAAGGCGGCACGGTGAAGAAAGGGGATCTGTTGGCCAAGATCTTCGATGGAGATCTGCAAGCGCAGCTCAAGAAACTCAAGGTTCAGCTTCAGATCGCGAACAAAACAGAGGAGCGTCAGCGAGAACTGCTGAAGATCAACGGTATCAGTCAGCAGGATTATGACCTCAGTCTGCTCGCCGTCAACAACCTGCTGGCAGACATTGAACTGACCGAAGTAAATATCTCCCGAACCGAGATCAGGGCCCCCTACGCCGGAAAGATCGGTCTCAAGCGTGTGAGTCCGGGTGCATACATAAGCCCAGCAAATATTTTGACCACCATCAGTGAGATCGACAGACTCCGGCTTGAATTCAGCATTCCTGAAAAGTATAGTTCAGAGATCTCCAATGGTCTGGATATAGATTTCAATGTGGAAGGATCCGGCACGATCTATCGTGCAGTAATTACCGCCCGGGAGAGCAGCGTGGATGAAATGACACGCAACCTGTCGGTTCGGGCAGACATACAGGATGAAGACAGGTTCCTGGTGCCCGGCAGTTTCGCCAAAGTGAAGATCATTTTGGGCCGTAATGACAATGCGATCATGATCCCCACCCAGTCTGTCATCCCGGTGGCCCGAGGCAAGCAGATCGTCGTTCTCAACGGAGGTGGGATCGAATTCAGGAGCATTCGCACCGGAGTCAGGGATTCGTCCAGGGTACAGGTTGTGGAGGGACTTTCCGCCGGTGACACCCTGATCACCACGGGCCTCATGTTCCTGCGTCCCGACTCGAAGGTCAAGGTCACGCGCCTTCAATAATCCACAAAGCGGCATTCCATGAATCTTTCCGAACTCAGTATAAAGCGACCGGTCCTTGCCGTCGTCTGTTCCATCGTTATCATCATTTTCGGAGCCATTGGCTATACTTTCCTCGGAGTGAGGGAATACCCCGCCGTAGACCCTCCGGTGGTGAATGTGCGCACTTCCTATCAGGGAGCGAATGCGGAGATCATCGAACAACAGATCACCGAACCACTCGAAAAGGCTGTGAATGGAGTGGAGGGGGTGCGCACCATTACCTCCTCCAGTGCACAGGGAAGCAGTAGCATCACGGTTGAATTTGAACTCGGTGTAGACCTGGAGAAGGCTGCCAATGACGTGCGGGAGAAGGTATCACAGTCTTCCAGGGAACTCCCACAGGATATCGATGCTCCACCCTCCGTTGCCAAGCAGGACTCGGATTCAGACCCGATCATGTTCCTGCAGATGCAGAGCAACCGGAGAACCTTGCTGGAGTTGACGGATTATGCCGAAAACATTGTCCAGGAAAGACTGCAGACCATCACGGGCGTGAGCTCCGTGAATGTGTTCGGCCAGCGTTTCGCCATGCGGATATGGTTCGATCCGTCGAAACTTGCGGCCTACCGGCTGACCATTCAGGATGTAAAATCAGCACTCGACAGGGAAAATATCGAGTTGCCGAGCGGTAAGGTGCGGGGCAGCTCTACCGAACTGACCGTCAAAGCCTACGGGAAACTCTCCACAGAAGATGATTTCAACAATCTCATCATCCTGCAACGTGCAGGTCAGATCATCAGACTCCGCGACATCGGTTATGCCGTACTCGGTCCTGAGAACGAGGAGAGCGCCACCCGTAAAAATAACATTCGTTCGGTCAACCTCGGACTGGTTGCTCAACCCGGGTCAAACCACGTGGCCATTGCAGACGAGGTCTACAAACGTCTGGACCAGATCAAGAAAGACCTGCCCGAGGATATCATGCTTGAGGTGGGTTTCGATCGTTCACAGTTCGTCAGGAAAGCCATCACAGAAGTAAAAGAGACACTCCTGATCGCCATCATCCTTGTGGTGCTGATCATCTATCTCTTCTTCCGGGAATGGACCATCGCCTTCCGTCCCCTGATCGACATTCCCGTTTCGCTGGTGGGCGCCTTCTTCATCATGTATGTGGCCGGATTCTCGATCAACGTACTCACCCTGCTGTCCCTCGTGCTTGCGACGGGTTTGGTGGTGGATGACGGGATCGTGGTCACGGAAAACATCTTCAAGAAGATGGAACAAGGGATGAATAAATACAAGGCAGCTCAGGAGGGATCCAAAGAGATCTATTTCGCTGTCATTGCAACATCCCTGACCCTCTCCATCGTATTCCTCCCGATCATCTTCCTTCAGGGCTTCGTTGGCAGGCTCTTCCGGGAGTTTGGCATCGTGGTAGCAGGTGCTGTACTCATTTCGGCCTTCGTATCCCTGACGCTGACTCCGGTGCTGAACATTCACCTGACGCGCAAAGGTGGTCACCGCCATTCCTGGTTCTATACGGTCACAGAGCCATTCTTCGCAGGCCTCGAAAATGGCTATCGCAACGCCCTGCGCGGATTTTTGCGTATAAGATGGGCCGGACTCGTCATCGTCGCAATCTGCATAGGCACCATTTATTTCGTAGGACGGGATCTTCCCTCCGAACTGGCACCGATGGAAGACCGAAATCGACTGAGGGCCAGCATCCTGGCCCCGGAGGGTACGGACTTCGATTTCATGGACAAGGCGACCTACGACGTGGTTCAAAAGATCATGGACTCCGTTCCGGAGCGATATGTCGTTCTGTCATTCGCACCCGGTTTCAGCGGCTCAGGCGGCGCCAATGCGGCTACAGCAAGCATCGGACTCGTGGACGCTTCCGAGCGAAAGCGTTCGCAGAACGACATCGCGCAACAGATGAACCGGATGTTCAAGGACGTAACCAATGTACGTGTATTGACCGTTCAGGAACAGACCATTTCAATCGGCATGGGTTCGAGAGGGAGTCTGCCCGTACAGATCGCCCTGCAGCACCTGAACTTCGACAGGCTAAAGGAAAAGGTACCCCTTTTCATGGAAGAGGTGGCGAAAAGCCCCGTTTTCCAGGGTAATGATGTCAACCTGAAATTCAACAAGCCTGAACTTCAGATCACGATCGACAGACTCAAAGCAAGCGAACTGGGCATCTCGATCCTGGACGTCACCAATTCTCTCCAGCTGGCACTCAGCGGAAGAAGGTTTGGATATTTTATCCGGAATGGAAAGCAATACGAAGTGATCGGTCAGGTGGACAGGTCAGACCGCGATGCACCGCTGGATCTCAAATCACTATATGTCCGATCAAGGGATGGAGCGCTGATCCAGCTGGATAATCTCGTGTCCATCAACGAAGCCTCGAACCCTCCTACGATCTACCATTTCAACCGACTCAAGAGCGCCACGATATCGGCAGGACTGGCTCAGGGGCATACGCTGGGAGAAGGCATACGGGAAATGGAACGAATCAAGGAGAAAGTACTGGACGATACTTATTCTACCTCTCTCGTAGGACCGTCCCGTGACTTTGCGGAAAGCTCCTCAAATACGACGTTCGCATTCGTCCTGGCTTTGGTATTGATCTATCTCGTACTATCAGCACAGTTTGAAAGTTTCCTTGACCCGTTGATCATCATGATCACCGTTCCCCTCGCACTGGCAGGCGCTGTGCTAAGCCTTTCCATGTTTGGGCAGAGCCTGAATATATTTTCACAGATAGGTATCATCATGCTGATCGGCCTCGTAACCAAAAACGGGATCCTCATCGTTGAATTTGCCAATCAGAAACGGGAGTCCGGAGAACAGAAGATCACATCTGTGCTTGACGCTTCAGTTGCAAGGTTGCGTCCTATCCTCATGACCACCCTGGCGACCACACTGGGTGCACTTCCGATCGCAATGGCCATCGGATCAGCCGGAAAGAGCCGGATACCGCTGGGTATCGTCATCGTTGGGGGATTGCTGTTCGCCCTCGTGCTTACCCTGTTCGTCGTACCGGCACTCTATACCTTTATTTCCAGAAAAAATCGCAAGTCTGATGAAGCAGCGTGAGTTGATGTTTACCCTTCTGCTGGCTTTTATGGTCAGCATCTGCGACTTGAAGGGTCAGGATAGCGTGTTTTCCGCAAGGGAGGCCGTAGACATGGCCCTTCAGCAGAACCTCGGGATTCAGATCGCCATGAGTGAACTGGACATCGCCCGCATCAACAACAATTGGGGAAATGCCGGAAAATGGCCGGTGGTCACAGCAGGCATCGGAAATTCGGAGGCCCTGACCAATCTGAACCAACAACTGTCCAATGGCAATGAGATCAAGCGAAATGGTGTCACCAACAACATCCTCACGGCCAATGTCTCAGCCAACTGGAGGATCTACAACGGCATGAGGATCCGCGCAACGAAGGAACGCTTCGATGCCCTGGAAAAGATGTCTGAACTCCAGCTCAAGCAGGAGATCAATACCCTGACCATGGAGGTGCTCATGGGATATTTCAATCTGGTTAGACTGAACATGCAGGCCAGGGCTACCCGGGCCATCATCGACCTTTCACTGGAAAGGGAAAAGATTGCGGAAACACGCTTTAACGTTGGCAGTGCGGGCAAGACAGACCTCCTCCAGGCCAGCATTGATCTGAACAGCCAACAAGTCAACCTGGCCAACCTACGGCAGCAGATCCGCGTAGGAAAGTCCAATCTGAACACGCTCATGCGCAGGAATCCCGAAGATCCCCTCATGATCCAGGATACGGCCTTTACCATCCCCACGCTGTCCGTCGATGAGTACAAGACAAAGGCCATGAGCCAGAATCTGCAACTGTTGATGGCACAACGGGAACGTGCCTTACTGCTGCAGGAGAGGCGCATCATAAACGCTCAGCGCCTGCCGGTACTCACACTCAGCAGTGTGACGAGTTTCAACCGTAACAAAGCCACGGGCGGATTCTTTCTGACCAACCAGACCTATGGTCCTAATGTCGGATTGAACCTCGCCATTCCGATTTTCAACGGCAACATCACCAAGACGCAACTCAAAACCCAGGATATCCGGTTGCAACAACAGAATCTACAGACGGAGGAATTGAAGACGCTCATCCGGCGCGACCTTCAGATCGCCTATGACGAATACAGGAATGCGCTCGAAGTGTCGACGATGGAACAGAAGAATGTGGGACTAGCCCGGGAAAATAATTTCATCTCCACAGAGAGATTCAAAAAACTGCAGAGCAACTCCATCGAACTGCGTCAGGCTCAACTAAGCCTCATCGAAGCGCAGGATCGTTACATCACGGCTGCATTCAGGGCAAAACTGGCTTCGGTAAACCTCCAATGGCTGTCAGGAGAGATCGTGGTAGAATGATCAATGAGCCGGCCATCATGTAAGTGATTGACCGCCATAACGAGTGTTCATTCCGGCAATTCCGAACCGGAAAATCTGAATGGGAGCAGGGAGGATGCGGACTGAAAGATCTGGACCTCACCATTCAAACCCGCCAGGATCAGACGAAATGGCGTACCGGTTCTTTCTTCATATTCCGCCATCACCTGCCTGCAAACCCCGCAGGGTGCAAGGGGTTTGTCATTACCAATGCCCTCTCCCACATATGATATCGCCATCACGGTGATACGCGCATCGGTCCCCATCGAAGACAAAGTGGCAAGCAGGACGCGTTCAGCACAAATGCCGGCCGGAAAAGAAGCGTTCTCCTGGTTGGATCCCCTGACGATGCGCTGATTCGTCAGTCGAGCTGCAGCACCGACCCTGAATCTGGAATAAGGTGCATACGCAAGAGAAGTAGATTCCCTCGCGACATCCAGTAATAGCCGGTCTTCCGTAGAAATGGTGGTTTCATCCGGATGGGATTCGTACTGGATGGTGATCGTTCGTTGGTCCATGTTCGACGTTATGTTAAGCCGACGGAGGAGATCCCGGGCGTTGCTGCCGCAATGGCGCGCATCGCCTACCTATGCGCTAGCGGATAACCTTGAACAGGCGCTTCCAGCGGGGTCCATTCTTCCAGCTAAACCAAATGAGCGAGGCTCGACCGACGATGTGGTCTTCCGGAACAAACCCCCAGAATCTCGAATCCTGTGAGTTATGCCGGTTATCTCCCATCATCCAGTAATAATTCAAATTGAAGGTATAGGTATCTGCAGGCTTACCGTTGATGATGAACTGCCCATCCTTTT
>CANHUK010000044.1 GCA_947463755.1 Chitinophagaceae bacterium | reverse complement strand
TGCGATCAGGTTTTGCAGGGTATGGAACTGACTGGTTCCGGTGGCGAGGATGATGTTCGCGTATCCTTGTCGATCCAACGCGTTTTTGATCGATTCCGCTGCCCGGATGCCGGCGGCTTTGCCCATCAACTCCGGGTTTTCCAACACATATTTCTCCATGGTTCAGATCTTCAGGAACATTTTACGTTGATACAGGAAGGCCAGGAACACCCATTTTACGACGATCACGGTGACCGCCAGGATCACCGCATTGAAGGGTTCTCCGGCCAGATCACCCAACCACTGGAAGAAGGCCTTGTTCGTATAGGACCATTGTATGAATTTTCCTGACATGTATATCAATATGGAATTCATGCCAATGACCCTGAAAAAAGTCGCTTTCGTCCATTTTTTAACATCGATGACATAGTAGAAGGCTGCCATCAGGAAGAGGCTCAGTCCGACGGTTTGCAGGACGAATGGGCTGGACCATAGGTTTTTGTTGATCGGGAACACCAGATCCCAGCCTTTGGCGAAAAGCAGGCAGGCCGTGCCGGCGACGATCATGCTTCTGACCTTGAACCGATCAGGGTAGTGGCTGGTTCTCAACAGGTTACCGGTTATGATGCCGGCGAGTCCCGAACTGATGGCGGGTAAGTTGTTGAAGAGACCTACCGTGTCGTGGATGCCACGGGAGAGTTTTCCGGGGAGCACGGTGCGGTCAAACCAGGAGGAGAAATTCCCCTCTTCGGTCAGATCGCCGGCCGGGAAACCGGGTGCTGAAGAAAACCGCATGATCAGCCAGTAACCGATCAGTATTCCCCAGAAGCAGATCATCTGGGTTTTAGGGTTGGTATACAGGAAGATCAGCGATGAAAACAGATAGGCCAGGCCGATCCTGCCCAGTACGCTCATGAATCGGATCTCTTCCAATGGCTTGATCGTCAATCCGTTATTGTAAATTATGCCGAGCAGTACCAGGATCAATCCGCGGGTGATGACCTTCCGGACGAGGCTAGATCTGGCCACGCCCTTTTCCAATGCTGCTCCCAGCGAATAATTGGCGGAGATGCCGGTGACGAAAATGAAGAGCGGGAAGATGAGGTCGTAGAGTGTGAATCCTTCCCAGTAGGGATGTTCGAATTGTGCAGAGATCTTCTGCCAGGCCGGGCTTCCGGTTGCCTTGGCCATGGAGTGCAGTACTTCGTCTGCACCGATGATCCAGAACATATCGAATCCCCGTAATGCATCCAGTGATAGCAGCCGTTGTGTTTTCATGATGGTCTCCGTCCTTGCGTTTCGAAATGGATGGTGATCATTGATGGCTTACACCTTAGGTTCCCATCCCTTTTCGTATTCACGCTGCCAGAGTTTCATGGCAGCCTTGTCCTGGAGGATCCTTCCGTTATTCGGGTCGATCTTCAGGGTACGACCCACGCGCTGGGATATGTTCCCGAGTTGAACGAGCAGGGTACTTTTATGTCCGGAGACGATGTCTGAATGCAGAGGCGTGCCTTTCCGGATGCTGTCAAAGAAGTTTCGGATATGGAGTGCATCCAGTTCCATCCCCGGGCCGGTGAGGTCCCTGGCTTCCGCACGCATAGTATTCTTAACCTCTTTGACGAGATTGTTCTTGAGGTCGAACACTTTGTAGGAATTACCACTTTCTATGAGCAGAGAGCCGGTTTCACCGTAGAAGATGACTCCAACACTACTGCCTTCGATGTGTTTGCCATTGCAGCTTCTGCCTTCCCATGAAATCAGGGTGTTATTGTCGAATTCCAGATCGATGACCTGCGTATCCGGCGTTTCCCAATCATCCTGATAGCGATAGCGCCCGCCGGAGGATGAAACCTTGACGGGGTAGTCGACCTTCAACCCCCATCGGGCAAGATCCACCATATGGGTGCCATTGTTCAGGGCCTCTCCGGTTCCCCAATGCCAGAACCAGTGCCAGTTGTAGTGGATCAGGTTATCCTGAAAGTCTTTTCTGGGTGCAGGCCCCTGCCAGAGGTCAAAGTCCAGCCATTCCGGCACGACGGTCTTTTTACCGATGCCGATGGATTCGCGATTGTTCGTGTACCATGTTTTGGCGT
Source organism: Chitinophagaceae bacterium (assembly GCA_947463755.1). GTDB lineage: Bacteria > Bacteroidota > Bacteroidia > Chitinophagales > Chitinophagaceae > Pollutibacter. Next base: position 6,612 of record CANHUK010000044.1, on the reverse strand, counting down.
AGTAGGGTCTGCCGATGATGCCATCATGCAGGGATCTGATCGCCTCCATAACATTGGGCCAGGAACGTCGCTGGTTCCCCATTTGCAGGAGTTTGCCGTGTTTTTCTGCTGATTTGATGAGCAGCTCACCTTCGTGAGGATTATGGCTGCAGGGTTTTTCGAGGTAAACATGTTTTCCGGCGGCAACGGCCAGCAATGCCGCTGGTGCATGCCAGTGATCCGGGGCGGTTACGATCAGGAGGTCCAGGTTCTTGTCTTCCAATGCCTTCCTGAAGTCTTTTTCTGCCTTGGGTTTTTTCTTCTGTTCCTTTTCCACCGCGATGACGCACTTATCCATGGCCCGACTGTCCACATCACATACATACATCATTTCACAGTCTGCCTGTGCGGCGAAATTTCTGGCCACGGAAAGTCCGCGGCTGTTCACACCCATCACGGCGGCTGTGATCTTTTCATTGGATCCGAGGATCCTGCGATAGGAGGTGGCAGAGAATGAGGGAAGGACGCCGCCCACCGTCACAGCCGCCGCTGCGGCACCTGCATTTCTCAGAAAATACCTTCTTGATTTTTTCATGGCAACACGTTGGAAACTTTCAGTTTGAATTCCCGTTGTACAATATACGAATCCTGGGGTTAAAACTGTGCCCTTGATGGCGGTTCCCTTGCGATCACCCGTCCACAACCCCTACCTTTACAATCCGGCATCATGCTATTCTTATGCGTTCAATCTTAATGGGCTGCCATGAAGTTCATGAAGTGGATCGTCGTTTTTCAATGGATTGGGATCCTGGGTGCATCCGCTCAGGACATCAGGGTCAAGGGCCTGGTCATACCCCTTTTTGAACATGCGTTGGCGACAGAATTCGCTTTCCATCCGAATTGGTCTGTGCAGCTGGGATATCAAAATCATATTGAGTTGGGGGATAATGTTTATTATCACCACCGGCTCACGCCTTCGTTCAGATACTATATCAGGTCAGATCGACATGTTGTGGATGGTCTATTCGCGGAGGCTTTTCACAGATCCGCCTTCATCCGTCACATTCCAGATCAAAGTGATGTGCGTCTGAAAAAATACCAGAGTCAATCGATCGGATTTGCGTTGGGCAAACAGCATTTTTTCCGAAGCAGGAATATGTTCATGGAATGGTCTGTGGGTCGTTACCTTATTTACCATGGTAATTCCTGGATCGATCGTCCGCGTTTTGATATGTTCATCCACGGAGATGACGGCAGGACGCGTCTGGATTTTAAGTTGGGCTTACGTTTAAGGTCGCGCCAACGAGAGGTGGTTGCTAACTGAATCTTCCGGCGGACCGACGTTCATGGCTTGCCGGGTCTGAATCCGATCGTCCATTCTGTGAAGTCGGCGACGTGCAGATGTGCTTTGATGGACACTCCCGCATAAATCTGCTGGCTGATGCGGTACCTCAGTCCGATCCGCTCATACCACCGGTGTCTGGTGCCATTTTCTACATAGTCATGAAGATAGGCTCCAATGTTCACGGGCATGAATAGCCTTTCTGTGATCACCCATTCCCAGGCTGCATAAACGCCTGAACTCCAGGTATTTTCTGACAGGTTTGTACTTCCGGCGACGCTTGCTGCGCCGGTTCTGGCAAACAGATCTGTTCCGATCCCCAGTCTGTAGCGATGGTCTATTGACCAGGTACGGCTCAGGCCGATCCCGGTTTTCCAGTATATGGCACCGCCGGGGCGGAAATTTTTCACACCATTGGACCAGTACAGGTCCATCTGTATCTTCCGGCTGTAAGTGGGTAAAGCCTCGTTCTGATTCAGTGGTTTTTCCCTCGAGGTTCTGTATTGTACACCTACCAGGAGCGACCCCTTGTTCAAACCGACGTTTGGAAGCCGGTAGGCTCCATTTGAAAAATGCGTAAAACCCAATCCGAAACCCAGGGATAGCCGATCGCTGATCTTGTGATTTATACGACCGTGAAAATGTATGTAGGCATTCTGTCTGGATCCGATGAGTGTGTTCAAGGGATTCTTTTCGCGGTCGTAGGGGTTGAAGTTATAGGACAAACCAATGGCCATGCTATACATCCACTGCCATTTCTCGTTTTTTGTCCAGAATGGAAAGTCCACGAATCCGTAGATCGCGAAGGGTGATCCGATCTCCGGTCTGTTGAAGGTGGCGGCATAACATCCGATGCCAAAAGTAGGATGTCTGTAAAGGGTAGTGTATAGTCCGTTTCGTCTGGATTGCCATCCGAATCTGACATCAACGGCGTTGTAAATGGAGCCGGGTAGACTGACCGAGTCATTCCGGATCCCGGTCCCGAACAATCCGGTCTGGCAGATCACTTGTGCAAATGTCTGTTTTGTAGTGTCTCGTTTCAGTTGCTGACCCAAGCCTGACAGGCATAAAATCATGCCTGTCAGGCATGACAGCACTGATTTTACGTGTATGTTGGCATGGATCGGCAAGATTTTTCGCATTTAACATGCGTTTTGGGGCGGTGATGGCTGCAGTGCTCAAATGTACGTTACCCTTCTGATGGACATTACGTGTTAATACAAATCCCATGGCCCCGGTTATCCATGTTCTCTATCGTTTGCGTAAACTGATTTGGAGGCTCGGTCATTTCTGCCGAAATTCAGCGGAAGAATCACATTACAATCAGACCATATGGGAAAGAATTCTCGTCGTTCATTTTTAAGGGATGCAGCTTTGTTGTCAGCCGCCGGTGCATTTCCGTCGATCTGGATCAAGGCCAACCCGCTCCCCGGAATCCCGCAGCGGACGATCAGGCCGGGTGACAAGGTAAAGCTGGCCTGCATAGGTATTGGTAATCAGGGCGGCAGTGATGTTCGTTCGATGGCGAAGACCGGACTGGCAGAGTTCGTTGCTTTCTGTGATACGGACATGGGTGCGGCTCAGACCCTGCCGGTATTGAAGGAGTATCCCAATGTGCCGCGTTTTCAGGATTTCCGTAAGATGTTCGACAAGATGGGCAACCAGATCGATGCCGTCCTGATCGGGGTTCCGGATCACGCGCATTTTCCGATCACGATGATGTCGCTGGCGCTGGGTAAGCATGTATTTGTAGAGAAACCCATGGCCAGAACCTTCAATGAGGTCGAACTGATGATGAAGGCGGCGCGCAAGCACAGCCATCTGGTGACCCAGATGGGTAATCAGGGACATTCTGAGGGTAACTATTTTCAGTTCAAGACCTGGAAGGATGCCGGTATCATCAAGGATGTGACCGCTATCACCGCTCACATGAATGGTGCCCGTCGCTGGCATGGCTGGGATACCAATGTTAAAAGTTTCCCCGCCGCCGAGCAGATCCCTTCGACGCTGGACTGGGATACCTGGCACGGTGTTGTGAAGGAACATGCGTATCACAAAGACCTGGTCAACGGGCAATGGCGTTGCTGGTATGATTTCGGAATGGGTGCCCTGGGTGACTGGGGTGCGCACCTGATCGATACGGCCCATGAGTTCCTGGAACTGGGACTTCCCTACGAGATCAACCTGCTGCGTGCCGATGGTCACAATTCGTTTTTCTTCCCGCAGGCTTCTACGCTGCGATTCCGTTTTCCGAAGCGTAAGGATATGCCGGCCTGTGATATCACCTGGTACGACGGTCAGGGTAACCAACCCCCGTTGCCGGCAGGATATGGTGGCAGTGCAGAAGTCGATCCGAACATTCCGCCGCCTGGTGGTGTCGCGGCCACTGCTGCCAAGCTGCCGCCCGGTCGGATCATCTATGGTAAGGATCTGACCTTTAAAGGTGGCTCACATGGTACCACCCTATCCATCATTCCGTCTGAAAAGGCCAAGGATATGGCGTCGCGTTTGCCTGAAGTACCGGTTTCCCCTTCGAATCACTATGCCAACTTCCTCAAGGCCTGCATGGGTCAGGAGAAAACACGTTCCCCCTTCGAGCTCGCCGGTCCGTTGAGTCAGGTGTTCTGTCTCGGTGTGTTGTCGCAGATGTTGAAGACCGATCTCAAGTTCGACCGTGCGACCAAAAAGATCACCAATAATAAACTCGCCAACGAATTACTGGTAGGTGCCCCTCCGCGTAAGGGCTGGGAGCAGTATTACAATGTCTGATGGGTTTGAATCGATAGAAGTATCAATCAAAAGGGATGGTCAGCGACCATCCCTTTTTTTATGATTCGATCCTCCGGATCTTCGCTCCGAGTGCGTTCAATCGTTTGTCAAGATGTTGATAGCCCCGGTCGATCTGTTCGATGTTATGTATGATGCTTCTGCCTTCGGCACTCATGGCCGCGATCAGTAGTGCCATCCCGGCCCGGATATCCGGGCTGTTCATGGTAATACCTCTCAGGGCCTGCTTTTTTTCAAGCCCGATGACGGTGGCCCGGTGCGGATCGCACAGGATGATCCTGGCACCCATGTCGATCAGTTTGTCTACAAAGAACAGCCTGCTTTCAAACATCTTTTGATGGATCAGCACACTTCCCGTGGCCTGCGTGGCCACTACGAGCAAAATGCTGAGCAGGTCGGGTGTCAAACCGGGCCAGGGATGATCGTAGATCGTCAGAATGGACCCATCCATGTTGTCCTGAATGTCATATTCGCCCTGTGATGGTATGTGAATGTCGTCTCCCTCGATATGCATATTGATACCCAGTTGCCGGAATTTATCCGGGATGATCCCGAGGTGTTCCACTCCTGCGTTTCTTATTCGGATGTCGCTGCCTGTAATGGCCGCCATGCCGATGAATGATCCCACTTCGATCATATCCGGAAGTATCCGATGGTCTGTACCGTGCAATGCGCTGACCCCATCGATCTCCAGCAGATTGGAACCGATCCCTTTGATGGAGGCACCCATCTTGTTCAACATGCGGCAGAGTTGCTGGAGATAGGGTTCGCATGCTGCGTTGTAGATGGTGGTATGTCCCACGGCCATTACAGCAGCCATGACAATGTTTGCCGTTCCTGTGACAGATGGCTCGTCGAGCAGGATATAATTCCCGCTCAATTTGTCGACGCTGAGATGAAAGCAACCCATCCCGGCATCATATTCCGCCTTTACGCCCAACTTTTCAAGGCCGAGGACATGGGTATCCATTTTTCTCCGTCCGATCTTGTCACCACCCGGCCGGGGAATGAATGACTTACCGAACCTGGCCAATAATGGGCCGGCGATCATGACAGACCCTCGTAACCTGTTGGCTTTTTCGTGAAACGCCACCTCTGTCATTCTTTCGAGCCGGATCGTAGCGGCCCGGAATTTCCAGGAGCCCGTTCCGAGTGGTTGTACGTCTATGCCGAGTTCATCGAGCAGTGAGAGCATTTGTCTGACATCGACAATATCAGGCACATTGTGCACCACTACCTCTTCTGGTGTCAGGAGCACTGCACAAAGGATCTGGAGTGCTTCATTTTTGGCACCTTGCGGAATGATGGCTCCATGCAGCCTTGCACCCCCTGTGACTTCGAATGATCTCATGACTCAAAATTATACCAATGTCTGAAAGAAGCGGTCATCGTACATTAGCAAAGCAAGTTCAGGAGGTTATATACCCAACACATGAAAATCATTCCGAATGCATCGCTTCGAGCTTACCATACATTTGGTTTTGAAGTATCGGCAAGGTATCTGTTGATCATTTCAAGTTTGGAAGATCTTGAATCATTGTTCGGTGATGCTTCGAACAACCAAATGCTCACGGGGAAAGATGGGTGGTTGGTGTTGGGCGAGGGGAGTAATATGCTTTTCACGCGGGATTTCGAGGGTGCCATCATTTTGATGCGCATACAGGGGGTCAACGTAATGAAGGAAGATGATCGTTGCGTTCATCTGCAAGTTGGTGCCGGTGAAAACTGGCACGACTTTGTCCGTTATTCCCTGTCAATGGGTTGGGGTGGTCTTGAAAATCTTTCGCTGATCCCGGGTTCAGTGGGTGCAGCGCCTGTTCAGAATATTGGGGCCTATGGGGTAGAAGTTGAGTCATTCATCCTGGCGGTGGATGTATATGACGTTGTTGACCGAAGCGTGAAGACCATTACGCATTTTGAGTGTATGTTCGGTTATCGTGACAGCGTTTTTAAGCGGGCAGGTCGTAAGCGTTTTATCATCATGCGGGTTTGGTTCCGACTAGAAAAAAACAGAAGACCAGTGTTGGATTATGCACCTCTTCGCGATCATTTTCTCGCCGCCGGCAATGTAGAACCTTCTTTGATGGAGGTTTCTGAAGCGGTCATCGGCATTCGAAGATCCAAACTACCGGATCCTGCTGTAATTGGGAACGCAGGCAGTTTTTTCAAGAACCCGGTGATCGACACCGTCGATCTGGAGCGATTGGTTAATCTAAATCCAACGATCCCTTATTACCCGGCGGATGAGGGTATCAAGGTGCCGGCGGGCTGGTTGATCGAGCAATGCGGTTGGAAAGGTTTCAGAGAAGGGGCGATCGGTTGTCATCATCAGCAAGCGCTGGTGCTGGTCCATTTTGGTGGTGGCCGACCGGGGGATTTGCTCGAACTGGCGCGTCGTATTCGCGATTCGGTGACAGCGAAATTTTCAATTCATCTGGTGCCGGAGGTGAATATCGTTGGTGAGCAACTCTGACCCGCCGGCAGTCAGGAACGAATGCAAAGGC
>CANHUK010000043.1 GCA_947463755.1 Chitinophagaceae bacterium | reverse complement strand
GGGCATCGCATTCCCTGCCTTCGTCGGTTATGTGCTGGAGGCCTGGCGACGCAGCGGGGATGTCACCGCCGGATACCACCTGATCTTCACGGTTTGCGGTTGCACTTACCTTTTCGCCTGGTGCATTATTCACCTGCTGACCCGAAATACCAGGCCACCCGAGCAACATGGATAAGCCAAGGTGCCCGGACATCCCTCACTTCATGCCCCGAACTGCGCTCACGTCTTTCAGGGTGATGGGAGGGGACTGGTTGCCGAAGGAGTTGCGGATATGATTGATCACTTCGGTCACATCCTCATCCCTCAGGAAACCAAATGGAGGCATGATGTTGTTGTACGATTTTCCGGCAACCTGCATGGGACCATTTGCCCCTTCCAGGATGACCCTGATGAGGCGGGTCGGATCTCCATTCACCCATTCAGATCCGGCCAGGGGCGGAAATCGCAACTCATCGCCCTTCCCATCCCGCTGATGACAGGAGGCGCAGTAGGTGTTGTATAGTTTAGCCCCGGGGACAGGTTTCTCGCGAAACAGATTGTCTGACATGGGATCTGGCGTCTTCAGATGTGGGAGGCTCTTTCGGGCTTCCATTCCCTTCAGGCGGGATGCGTCAAAATCTTTCGGCCCGCGATACATGATGCGCCAGACCTTTCCCTTTCTGGAGTCGGACACATACAGCGAACCATCCGGACCTTCTGCAAGCCCCATCGGACGATGACGCGCATCACTGGTGTTCACGATCGTATCTACCCCGGCAAACCCGTCTGCGAACACTTCCCATGCGCCTGTCGGGCGTCCTTCGCGGAAAGGCACGAAACAGACGAAATACCCGGCCTGCGGATAGGGTGACCGATTCGTTGAACCATGAAAAGCCACAAAGGCTCCCTCACGGTAACGCGCCGGGAACTGACTACCCTGATAGAACAGGAGATCGTTCGGGGCCCAATGTCCAGGAAAAGCCTGTGCAGGCAGATCCAGCGTGGAGTCCCCGGATATTGTGTGACCATCTCCGCCATATTCAGGGGCCAGCATATTGGCTTTTTTGTCCTGATCGAAATATGCGTAAGGCCATCCATAGTCATCCCCTTCCCTGACCTCGAGCATCTCTTCGGCAGGGAGAATGGCGTTCTGCCATGGCGAAAATCGCTCCGGCCAAAGCATGTGCAGGTTGTCTCGCCCGTGCTGCATCGCAAACAGTTTGCCATGACGGGGTTCCCAGGCGATCCCCACCACGCTGCGGATGCCGGTGGCATATCTGACACCATCCCGTTGGGTCATGCCGGTCTTTCCGGCCGGAAACCGCCAGATGCCCCCGTGGAGTTCCCGCTCCGGACAAGGCCTGAGCCCGGGCGAACGGGGCGTGCCACCCGGTGTTACGGAAATATCGGAACAGGCATTCGAAGGTGCCCCGAATGGCACATACATGTTGCCGCGGTCGTCAAAGGCAACGGGCTTGGTAATATGCCAGTGGGATCCATGCGGGTGGTCGTCGGTGAGGACGGTCTCGACGGGACTGGTCGGGATGAGCTCTCCGGGATCGAGCCGCTGCCGATAGAGGACTTTTTCCGAACTATAATATAGATATCCATCGTGGATTCTCATTTCTGTGGCGAGGCTTCCGTCATTGGGATAGTCTCCAAACCGCACGATGCTGTCGGCCCGGCCATCGCCATCGAGGTCGCGCATGGCTACGTTGCCGGAATCGCCCTTGTTGATGCGCAGTTTGACATACACGTCACCGCTGGCATTGACGGCCAGATGCCGGGCCGGACCGCAGCTGTCAGCCACAACCAGGGCCTCAAAACCATCCGGGAGAAAGAGTCCCCCGTTGTCCGCGTCACCCCGGGGAGTCTTGTCGTTGCAGGCTGCTGCCAGGAACAGGAAAGACAGCAGGCCGATCGAAAGTTGTTTCATCCGAATTTGATTTGATATTGTTGAGTCATGCTTTATTTCTTCCATTCATCCGCCATTCGCCCCTGAAGGTCCCAAATGACCCGGCCATCCCGGATCGTCATTTCCGCCATCAGACGCTTACGACCCACGATACGCCGCCCGCCGGCATCCGGGAAACCGAAACGGCCCCTTCCGGCAGACAACACGGTCAGATCGGCGATGCCTCCCTCCGTGATATGCCCAAGCTCCGGTCGGCCGATGGCACGGGCGGGTCCCCAGGTGGCCCGTTCGACCGTCTCCATTAGGGTCATGCCCATGGCCAGGCACTTTGACATGACTGCGGGCAAACTTTTCATGCTTCCCAGTAAGCTCGATCGGTGCAGGTCAGTACCCAGGGTGCTGGGCAGGAACCCCGACCGGATGGCCGGGATGGCCTGATCGTACCAGAATCCTGCACCGCCATGCCCCAGATCGAAGAGGATGCCCCGTTCGCGGGCAGCCATGACTTCAACCCGCAGGTTGCCGGTTGGCTCCAGGATGGTTTCACGCTCACGCACCTGTTCAAAGCTGTGGGTGATGATGTCGCCGGGCCGCATCCCTGAGAGTTGCTCCGCCAGCGGGATATCAGGCAGATGGCATTCCACGAACATCGGCCTCCCGGCGGAATCAGCCAGCTGTCGGGCCATTTGCCAGATATATCTCCCCTTTCCTTCGAAGTGCCCGACCTTGACCCCGACGATGCGATCGGGGTGACGCCGCATCATGTCCAGCGCCGGAGCCGGAGACATATCCGAGGTATCTTCTTCCGACGGCTTGCCGACCATCCCGCTGCCGGCGATATTCAGAAAGGCAAGTACACGGGTTCTGGAGGTCTCCATGATCTGCCGGCGAAATTGTTCAAAGTTTCGCCAGCCTGAACTACCTGCATCCACCACGGTGGTGATGCCGTTCATCGGACAATACTGATCGGGGTTGACAGAACTGAGCCCGTCTGCAAACCGGTTGGGGGTTGATCCGGCAAATACATGCGTATGCAGATCGATCAGTCCGGGTACAATGATGCAGTCTTTCAGGCTGAGGGTCCGTTCGGCACTGTCAGCGGAGATCCTGCGGGCGATCCTGGCGACCTTTCCCTGATGTATCGCAACATCGAACCGCCCGTCCATGCCTGAGCGAGGATCCATGAGCCGGGCCCCGCGCAGCAGGAGTTCATAAGGTTTCCCCTCAGTTTTCGGTTGTGCGTGACCTTCAGCTATCCACAGGATACCGATCCACAGGATGAAACGGAGCCTGTTCATATTCTTTATTTTATCTCGCTGTTCCAGTCCGCTGCGGCGAGCCCTTCCAGGTCCCAGACGACCTTTCCGGCCCTGACGGTCAGCAAGTGACGGATGCGTTGCTTGCCGTCCATCCTCATGCCCCTGACATCCAGATAGCCGAACTGACCTTCTTCCACCTCGAACACTGCTATGTCGGCCACGGCACCTACCCCCAAATGGCCGAGTGCGGGACGGCGGATGACGGCGGCGGGCTTTGAGGTAACGCGGGCGATGACATCTTTCAGTGGCATGCCCATGCTCAGGAACTTGGACATGACATTGGTGAGATCCTTCATGCCGGCGTTCATACTTTCGGTATGCAGGTCGGTGCTGATGAAATCAGGCCAGAAGCCCTGGCGAGCGGCAGGCACGGCCTGTCTGAAGGAGAAGGCACCGCCTCCATGTCCTACATCGAACAGGATCCCCCGCTGCTGAGCGCGCAGCACAAAGGGTTTGAGTTTCTGATTTTCATCGACGATCGTCTCCCGGTTATTCGGACCATAAGAAAAGGTATGGGTGAAGATGTCTCCGGGCCGGAGGTGGTCGAAGAACAGGGATTCGATAGAATTGGGCGGCTGATGTTCTCCGAAATCCACCATGACCGGCACGTTGGCCAGGCGGCCGGCGGCCACGGCCCGGTCAACCTGCTCGAATCCGCCCCAATAGTGGGCAGACTTGATCCCGACAATGATATCGGGGTATAGCCGGGTGATCATGTGCGCCGCCTGCTGGGCGTTCATATCATCCGTATTCTGTTCGTCGAAACGGCTGGTCATTCCATACCCCACAATATTAAGAAGAGCCAGTACCCGGGTCTTGGAGCGGTCGATCGTCTGTTTCTTGAACTGAGGGAAGTTGCGCCAGCCGGAGGATCCGGCATCGACCACTGTGGTGACACCGTTGCGGAAGGTGAACCCGTCGGGGGGGACGCTGGTATACCCGTCGGCGATGTAGGCATCCGGGTGATTCCCGTGAAACACATGGACGTGCATGTCGATCAGGCCGGGCGCGACATACTTGCCCTTGAGATCGATGGTCTTTTTAGCCTCTGAAGCAGGGATCTGTGCTGCCACCCGAACAACGCTGTCCTTTAAGACGGCGATGTCCATCACCCGGTCGATGCCATGGGCGGGGTCGATCAGATGACCGCCTTTCAGCAGTAGATCATATGGCTGCGCTCCTGCCCTGGAAAAGATCAGCGAAAGGCCCAATATTATATACAGACGAGATTTCATATGAATGGGTTGTATAGATCAGGTGGCGAGGGGTGGTCCGCCGGGTACGACGAAACGACGTTTGATGGAGGGTTTGGCCGACCGGGTGGCGGTGAAGCGAGCGGTACGATACTCGCCAAGATGTACATCTCCTTCAATGCGTCCGTCCTGGCAACGGCCTACAAAAATATAGACCAGCTGATTGCCGGGTTTTCGGTAACTGCATTTCAGTCTGAAGACTTCGCCGTCTGCATAGCCTTCGGCCTCCATGACGGCGTAGGTTCCGTGATAGTTGCCCTGCAGCCAGTTGCCGTCCTGCGTGAGCTGGAAGCGATGTTTTCCGCTTCCGCTCAGGAACTGCATGGCGACATCCCATTGACCTTGCAGGGGCATGACAGGCGCAGCGAGTGCGGGTGCAGGCGTGCGTTTTTGGGAGAGTGCGGCGCGAAGACGGTCTCCGACGATCTCTGCGTTTCCGGGCTGCATCTGACCCGTGGTGATCTGTACGCCGGTCATACCATCGCGCTGCATGCTGCCGATGGCGATGCGTGGGGCGGATCTGCCCACTTCCTCTGCCAGCTCCTCCCCTGTCAGGTGCAACTTGCCGGGATCCCAGGACACACTCAGGACGGGCGATTTATTGGAGAGCTGGGTCGGTTCAAAGACGTTCATGGTAAGTCCTTCCACACCGTTGAGCCGTTGACGGATGATATCGAGCCAACCCAGCCAGCGTTTCCATTCGGCAGCATGGTCGCGGGTGGTCCAGGCTTCGACGGCGGCCAGCATACCCATCATCTCCTCGCGCCCGACCTTGTTATCCCGACCGGGGCCGTGATGCGGGGAAGATGCCTGCCAGGCAGAAGAAAGGATGGCTTTATCTCCCAGGATCAGACCAGCGCACTGGGGGCCGCAAATGGCCTTGCCACCGCTATAGGTGACGATCGTTGCACCGCGCTGCAGATGCACATTGGGGATGGTCAGCACTTCGGCGGCCGCATCAACCACCACCGGAATGCCGCGGGATTTGGTGAGGGATACGATGGTCTCCAGGGACAAGGGATTATCCGGCTGCCCCGGAGCATCGGCGAGCATGTAGATCATGGCAGTGCGTGAACTGAGGGCAGCTTCGAGTTCTTCGCGGGTCGATACATCAATGATATGCACGCCAATGTTTCGGATGGCGTGGTCGTAATTGTTCCGCGAGCGGATGGGTATCACGACTTCTGTCTTTTCAAATTCCGTGAGATCGGGGATCCGGATGAGTTTTTCGGGATCTCCACCCGTAACACAGGCGGCAGTCAGGTGCTTGAGGGCAGCCGCACATCCGGAGGATACCATGCCCCATTCGGCACCGGTGATGGCGGCAAGACGCTTTCCAACACCTTCCGCCAATTCGTCGTACTGGATGAAGTCATGGGACGCCGCTTCCATAGCCGCCCGGACGGCGGGCAGTTCGAGGGATCCTCCAATGATGGTGAAAGTTCCGCGGCAGTTGATGATCGGTTCCACGCCGATGCTTCGGAAGATATTGGCATCAGCCGGCATCATGACATTGGCCTTATCCATTATGGTTTCTGAACGAAGGACTCCGGGCAGTTCTGCAGAGAGTCCGATGACCCCCAGGGTCTTAAGGAGCGCTCTTCTGTTCATCTCAGCGGGCATGGCTGTTGATTTTGGGTTGATGTGATCACTTGAATTGAATATCCCCGAAGAATTGCGGCAGGTGGAAGTTGGGGCGCTCGAACTCCACCGGCGACCAGGTCAGGTAGTTTGGACTGGAGGTACGACTGCCGGTCTTGTAGAAATTCGCCTTCCATTGGACACCAGGGGCCGGGCGGGCTACGGCCGAATATTTTTCGAGGATGCTGAAAGGGATACGACACTCAATGGTCCAGGTGGCCGGTTCTTCCAGCTCCGGATAGACGATCCTGGGCATGGAATGCGCGATCTCGATCTGCGATATTTCTTCCGGCAGCAACCTTGTCAGTCCGCTCATCGGCTTGGTGATGTAGAAGATGAGCGGAGTGCCGCCTGCATTGATCTCCAGATTGAAGTAGCATAGCGGCTTGGTCGGATCCGGGGCAAAGAAAAATTCCACGCAGGAATCTCCGGATACATTCCCATTGTATTCCTGCACGACGCTCCGCACGTAACGATCCTGCACCCGGAAGATCACATAGGCATTGTCGCTGTCAGAGGCCATGCGGGCCTCCACCTTCGGCGTAAATTTGGGAATGTCGCCCATGGGACGTTCGACGCGCAGGATATCCGATTCCTTCCATGCATCCTTGTCCCAGTTACCATCGATGGGTATACTTTTTTTGAGGCGTACCGCCTGATATCTTGCCGGCGGATCCTCAGGGCGAATGGGAGATGGTGCTGCGAGCAGATCAGATGTCTCTATGCAGCAGATCGCCGCCAGTGCTGAAAATATGGTCATCATGGCGTAGGCAGTTTATCCTTTTTCCGTCGATTGCGGGGAATTTCGTGGGTGGTGATGAAGCCGGCCTGATTTCCCCAGCTTTGGCGTACATAACTGAGGATAGCGGCGAGTTCCGGGTCCTTGAGGTAGGCATGTGAAGGCATGGCTTCGTTGTAGCCGACGCCCTTGACTGTGATGGGGCCTGACAAACCATGAATCACAACCTGCATCAACCTGTGACGGTCGCCCGTCACCCATTCGGAACCGGCGAGTGGCGGATTTCGGGTGCCATCTCCCATGCCGTTGGCCTGATGGCAGTTTGCACAGTATTTCCCATAAAGGACGGCGCCCTGGCCCATGACCCTGACGGACAAATTATCCTTCACACTGTCGGGGGTGCGAATGTTCTGTGCGGTTGATTTTCGGTTATGCATGGCCGTGAGTGACTGCTCGTTGAATTTTTTCCGGTCGCCCTTGTACATGATGCGCCATACTTTGCCATATTCGCTCTCGGTGACGTACAGCGATCCGTCGGGGCCCTGCGCCAGTCCGGAAGGCCTGTATTTCGCATCGCTGGTATACACGATCGTATCTACGCCTGCGAATCCGTCGGCGAAAACCTCCCATTCACCGGAGGGTTTGCCATCCTTAAAGGGAACGAACGCTACAAAATAGCCACCCTGTGGATAGGGCGCGCGGATCGTCGATCCGTGAAAAGCGATGAAGGCGCCGTTCTTATATCGCTCCGGGAATTGATCTCCGGTATAGAACAGAATGTCGTTCGGAGCAAAGTGTCCCGGGAAACCGATGAGGGGCTGATTGAGTGTTGCCCCATCGCCCTCCTTTTTACCATCTCCGCCGTATTCGGGACTCATCAGTTTCTTTCCCTGCATGTGATCGTAGTAGTAGTAAGGCCAGCCTGCATCTGAGCCGGAATCCACACGGAGCAACTCCTCCGATGGCAACAGGGCACTTTGCCAACGGGTATAGAACTGAGGCCATGTCCGGTGAAGATCATCACGACCATGCTGCACGGCATAGAGCGCATCTGTCTGCTGGTTCCAGGTCATGCCGACAATACTTCTGATGCCGGTGGCATAACGCACGCCATCGGACTGTACCTGGCCTGGCTTGCTGTCACTGAATCGCCAGACGCCCCCATATTCGGCGAGTTGGGGGCAGGGCATCTGACCGGGGGATCCCGGCTGCCGATCGTTTTCCTGGCAGGCATCTCCCGGAGATCCAAAGGGCACGTACATATTCCCCTTACCATCAAAGGCGATGGGCTTGGCGATGTGGGAGAATTTGGCGCGTTTGTAGTCATCGACCAGGATGCATTCTGTAGGAGCCGTCGGTACCAGGCTGCCTGGGTCAAGTTTTGTGCGGTACACTTCTCCCGCCGTCGCGAAATACAGATAATTATTATGAATGCGCATGGCATTGCCATAATTCCCGGTATCTGCGTAGTCGCCAAAATACTGCACGACGTCTGCCTTACCGTCGTTGTCGGTATCCCGGAGCGCCACGCTGCCACGTCCAAGGGAATCCGGGGCGCGCAGTTTCATGTAGATGTCTCCGTTGTCGCGCACCGCCAGGTGGCGGCCCCGTCCGACGGAATCCACCACCACGACGGATTCGAAGCCATCAGGCAAAAAAAGTCCTCCGTTATCCTGATCCCCGGGTGGCAAACCGGGGTTGAAATAGCGAAATAGCAGGATTCCACCTGCGAGCAGCAACACTGCGGCGAGCAATATCAGGCGGCGCTCTTTGAGATGTGATGGCACTTCAATCGAATTTTAAACTGAACCGCTAATTATGGAAACTGAATTTAAGCTAAATTTCAACACGAAACATATTTTTCAACCCTGACAGACATGCGGGAG
>CANHUK010000042.1 GCA_947463755.1 Chitinophagaceae bacterium | reverse complement strand
GTGTAGTTGACACGTCCCATGTAGGAAGAAAGCGTATTCCGGGAAAAACTGCTTCTCGAAACCACCGTACCACCCGTTCCCAAGTTATACCACAATGAGGCATAAGGCAGGTTGGTTGCCGCGATCGAGTACGTCTCGTAGTTCATCTTGTAAGCACTCTGCAGTGCCGTGGCGCTGATCTTGTGCTTCGAGAAAGTGGCATTGTAAGAGAGCTGATTGTCGATCGTGTAGGTCGTCCAGTGACGCGTGTTGTAGTCAGCGCGCGGCGGGTTGGTCAACTGCGATTTTGACAATGTGTTCCGGAATTCACCCTGACGCTCATCGATGATAGACGTGGAGATGGATGACTTGAAGGTCAACCCCTTCAGCAGGGTGATCTCAGCAAAAGCGTTACCCATCGGGTTGGATACCGTGGTGGTGTTCTGATAGATCTCGGGATCGGCATCGATCAACGGGTTCGGTACCTGGTTGTCTTTAATACCCATCCAGATCGACAGGCCATTCTTCCAGGGACCTACCGCCAGGTCGTTTCCTTCACTGGGATTCACGATGTCGTTGTAGTACATGGTACCGGTAGGACGTGCGCGATAGGCAGAACGAAGGATCTCCAGCGATCCGGTCGGGTTGTTGGTGTAGTTGATGTACGCCGTGATGCCCACCCGCAGCCAATCGCTCAGACGGCTGTCAACGGCGGCGTTCAGGGAGTACTTCTTGAAAGAGGTCACAGGCACATTACCATCCTCCTGAATATAACCTCCGGAGAAACGATAGGTCGTGCCGCCATTACCACCGGTGACAGCCACGGTAGAGTTGGTGAAGGTTCCGGGCTGCAGCACTTCATCCACCCAGTTGGTGGATTTTCCTGTGTTCACCATGTTCAATTCGCTGGCGGTGAAGGTACCGATGGGCGATCCGCCGTTCAGTACGGCATCATCCACCGCGTATTTGTAAAATTCCTGAGCAGTCATCAGACGCGGCAGATGAGCGGGACGCTTCTGCCCGAGATAGGTATCAAAGGTAACCTTGGGCTTGCCAGCCACACCTTTCTTGGAGGTGATGATGATCACACCGTTGGCACCACGTGCACCATAGATGGCGGTGGAAGAGGCATCCTTCAGAATGTCGATGGACTGGATGTCCTGCGGGTTGATATCCCGGAGACGGGCACCGATCACTCCGTCAATCACCACCAACGGCTCTGTGGCACCGGTGATCGTATTCTGTCCGCGGATATCGATCTGGAAGCCCTGTCCCGGTTTGTTGCTGGTCTTGGTGACCACCACACCGGTGACCTGACCCTGGAGGGCCTGGGTAACGTTGGACGGGTTGGTACGGACGATATCCCGCGGAGCCAGCGAGCCTACGGCACCAGTCAGGTCCTTCTTGCGAACGGAGCCATAACCTACAACCACCACATCTTCCATCTTGGTACTCTCAGATACCATTTTGATGCTGAGGGTCGACTGGTCGCCAACGGCGATCTCCTGGGTTGCATACCCGATGGAATTGACAACAATGACCACCTTTCCGGCAGCAGGGATGTTCAGGGAAAATTTCCCATCATTGTCGGTAACAGTTCCACCTGTTCCGCCTTTGATGGATATGCTGGCACCGGCCAGCGCGCTTCCGCTTTCGGAGAGCACTGTCCCGCTGAGCTTTCGCGTCTGGGCCCATGAGGCGAGCGAAATGGAAGTCAGCGTGATCAGAAAGAGCACGATTTTTCTCATGTTAAGTCGTTTTAGTACAGGGTTTCGTTAAACAACCCAACGTAATATTACCAAGTCTTCCTCGCATAGCCAAGGGCTATCGAAAGATATTGCGAAAAGGTTTTCGTGAAATTAATTGGCCTTACATGCATCGTTTCGTTAAACAGGCATCAACGATTCAGCGCAATGGGTCAAATGATCATTGATAAACGCCTTTTTTCCGGTTAGGCAGGCTTCATTATGGGTAAAAGCAAGCCGGAATTTAACCAGACGACATCAATTGCTTACTCGAAACTTTCAGTCGATCCCAGAAAACTTTTGAGATATCCAAACAACTTAAAAGCTGTTTTTTGAAATGCCGGGGTTTTCAACAGTCATAGACACTTTGTATTACACACACCTTTCGTTAACTTTATTTAGTGGATATCAAAAAAATCATATCAATGGATTCGGAAATTCTGGGAGGCATCCCTGTGTTTTCAGGAACCAGAGTACCGATTGATTCATTGTTTGACCATCTCGAAGCGGGCGTTTCGCTGGATGAATTTTTGGACGATTTCCCGACAGTTTCCCGAGATCAGGCTGTTGCTCTGCTTGAAATTGCCAGCAACATTTTGAACGCTTAGCATATCATCTTTCCCCCTCATCCCGAACTACCCCGCTCGTCCGATACCCCGTCCGATGGGCCACCACTTCCAGCACCCGACCTTCAACCGCACGAATAGGCCCCGTGTACACCTCCCAACGCCCCGTGCTGTCACCTGGCCTAAGGAACCGGTATCCGATGGAAGCGCCGGGCGTTGTACAACTCAGCTCGATCCGCAGGCCCCGCTGAACGATCCCGGGTTCCGCGGTCCTGGGCGGAGCGGCGGCACCATCCCACCAACGGGCGATGAGTTTTTTTTCATCGACTGCGCCCAGATCCGGAACACGGGCCTGCCAATCTTGACAGGCTGATCGCAGACGCTGCAATTCCGCCGCATAGGCCGGGTCTCCCGACAGATCATGCAACTGCCAGGGATCTTTTTGCACATCATAGAATTCCTCGCGGCGCCCCTTGGGCAGGAACCAGCGAAGCTGTACCGAGTCCAGCCTGCCGGCATCCCGCAGCCGGAGAATGTCACGCATCGAAGCCTGCTGACGCCGATAGGTCAGATCCATATAATAAGGCAGATCGGGATATTCGTTGCGCAGGTACTGGAACCGTCCATCGTGAACAGACCGTACCCGGTCGTAGTGACTGTCCAGCCTGTCCCGGGCGGCAAAGACATATTTCCTGGGATTCGGATCCGCATACTTCCCCAGAAAGGCCCGCCCCTGCATGCTCGCCGGCGGCCGGATGCCCGCCAGGGACAGCACCGTCGGTGCCCAGTCGATCGAGGAGATGAGCTGAGCATCCACCCCGGACTTCCGCTCCGGCAGACTGATCAGCAATGGTACCCGAATGCCCCGGTCCGTGATCTCGCGCTTGAACCAGGGCAGTCCGTCGCCGTGATCCGCCCAAAACATGATGATCGTATTGTCCATCTCCCCGGAAGCCTCCAGCTCCTTCAGCCGCTCTCCTACCCAGTCGTCCATCTCCGACACATTGGTCAGAAAACGGGCGATGTCCAATCTTACTGAATCAGTATCCGGCCAGATCGGCGGCACGGTCACTTTGGCCGGATCCACGCGCAAGGGCCGGTTCCGGCGTTCCCATACCTGGCTCTCATGGGTGATGTTGCTGTTGAAGACCGCGAAGAAAGGCATGCCCGCCGGCCGGTTCAGGTAATGTGCCTTGTTGTTGTTTTGATCCCAGTAAGTTGGACCGTCCTCAAACTGGTAATCTGACTTGGCATTATTCGTGCACCAATAACCGGCCGCGCGCAGGTACTCGGGCAGGGGCCGCACATCTTCGGGCATCACGACTGAGTAGCTTCTCGGCAGACCTGTCTGCTCAGGATAGGTGTTGCTGAGGGTGCGCATGTTGTGTCCGCCGTTGCTGGTCTGCATGCGGCCGGTGATGATCGCGTTGCGACTGGGTGCACAGACACCGGCGGCCGTAAAGGCGTTGGTGTACCGGATGGCCCGGGCAGCCAGCTTATCCAGGTTCGGCGTGGCGATCAACTTCTCTCCATAAGATCCCAGGTGCGGACTCATA
The DNA here is from genome assembly GCA_947463755.1 of Chitinophagaceae bacterium. Classification (GTDB taxonomy): domain Bacteria; phylum Bacteroidota; class Bacteroidia; order Chitinophagales; family Chitinophagaceae; genus Pollutibacter. Next base: position 4,901 of record CANHUK010000042.1, on the reverse strand, counting down.
TCCTCCACCGAGAGCCAGAGGATATTTGGGCGTTTCGACTGCGCGCAAACAGGTAATACCTGGGTCGCAAATAGCAACAACAGGATGAAATGTGATCTGATCATCTACTTTGAAGTTTTATCCGGATCCGGATCTTACTCAGCGCCTGCGATGTTGCTTTTTTTCCCTTTCCCCCTGGCGAAGCCTTCTGCCCGGAAGCGTGCCCCGGAGATGCGCATCACCACGGCGTTGGGCCATCGGTTATTGGTGTATAATCGCTGCCCGTTGACGGCGCTCACGACCAGTCCGATCGGGGTGGGTGCCACATAACTTGCCGCATCGAACTCCTTTTTATACTCTACCAGTTCGCCATTGAAACCGAGGATAGAAACCCGGGTACTGTCCCCCCCTTCGATGTGCGTGAGGACAAACTGTTTCCGCTCCCCATATTTCCAGTCATCCGGACTCTGTCGAAGGACAGCCGCGTAGATGTACTTCCCGTCATTCGACTGCGTGTACCAAACATTGTCTTCCCGGATGACGGGCAGGGGCTTGACGGTATAAATGGCTTCGCGGTTCGCAAAATTCCAGAGGGCCACCTCCCGTAGGATATCCTCCTGCTCCTGCTCGATTGTACCATCGGGCATAGGGCCCACGTTCAGCAGAAAATTGCCTCCCTTGGCACGGATCTCCAGCAGCATGTTGATGACCTGTGTACCGGACTTATGTGGATCGTTGGTAGGCTTATATCCCCAGTCGGTGCCCATGGTGTAGCATGCCTCCCAAGGCCGGGGCAGCGGCGTGTCGGGCGTCGTCTGTTCCGGGGTGTTCATCAGATCGCGGGTGATGACCAAATCCGGCAAGATCGACCAGGCATACTCCCGAAGCCCGTCCCCCGGCCCGTCAATGAAGAGGATATCTATTTTACCGTATTGTGTCAGTAACTCCCTCAATTGCGCCTTATCATAGGCCATGAGTCCGGGGTTGTTGACGGGATAATGCTGCGGATGCTGCAGGCGTCCGATCGGGATCTTGTTGCGATGAAAATAATGAAAGTCCTCCGGTGAGAAATAAATCCCGATGGCGATGCCTTCGGCCCGGAATGCTTTGACCAGCGCCGCCAGGATATCACGCTTGTACGGCGTATTCATGACGTTGAAATCGGTCGTCTTAGTATCCCACATGCAAAAGCCAGCGTGATGCTTGGCGGTAAAGACCACATATTTCATGCCCGCCAGCTTCGCGAGTTTCGCCCAATGTGTCGGTTCGAATCGAAAGGGATCGAAGAAACCCGGAAGATCGCGAAAATAACGCTCGGCATAATCAGGGGCGGATGCAGCCAGCGAGTGACTAATGACGGCGCCCAGGGTAGCATCTACATTCCAGTGGATGAACATGCCGAAGGCCAGGTCCTGGAACCATTCCACCCGCTGCGGCATGTTGGCGCGCTGCTGGGCGTGGGATGCTGCACTCAACATGGTCGATGTGAGCAGCAGAATGATGGACACGCGCCTCATCCGGTGGGTCAGTGTCATCGCAATCGTTTTTATGCATATCATTTTCCTGCGTTTTGCAGGAGCCATCTCACCCAACCGTCGGCAGCCGGATAGTTTTCGAAATTCGACGGCAACTTTCTTCCGTCCACATATTCGTTGTAGATCCAGGGATCGCCGAGGGCGTAAACGGTGCCTTTCCCGACTTTCGCTACGGCCATGACATGATATCCCTCATGGTCGAGCACAGAACGGGCGGGGGCTTTCACCGTCAGGGGACTATACTCCTTGATATACAATGTACGGCTTTTTTTGAAGATCTCATGCCCGTCGGGAACCGTTACGATGCCCTGTTCGAACTTATCCCCCTGTACCCGGTTGCGGCTATCCTTGATGAAACCGATCCCGAAGCGGTTGGCCAACATATTGAATCGATCGAACTCCGCATTCCCGGAATCATTGCCCAGCATCACCAGCACACCGCCGGTCTTGACCCAGCGCTCGATGGCATCAACGGATGCGGCGTCCATAAAATTTGGTTTCGGGGTCTCCTTCTCCGTATCTGCATCCACGATGACATAGACCGCGGCCCCCTTCAGTCCGGCATCCGTCGGCGCTGCATCAAGGTTGCCGATCGTCGCGCCATGACGGCGGAAGATCTCACCCAGCATGGCATAGCCGCCATTGGTGCGGTCGTTCCAGGTATAATGCCAGCGTACCTCGTGTCCGAGCGGATCCTTCTTGCGTTCGTTATTGAAATAGCGGTCGATCAACACCCGCTTGCCCTGACCCGGACGATCTCCCAGCAGGATCTCCAGCTCGGTGGCACAGAGAATGAAAGCACCCATTCCCTTCGGATCATTCACGATCACGGGTTCGCTCATGTAATACGCATAGCTCCCGTCGCGATAGGGATTGCCCCCCAGGCCTGACACCGACACCGTGCCCTTGAGGTCCACATCCCCGTTCGGATGTTCGGTGATGAAGGTTTTCAGGATGCCCGTCCACGCTTTTTTCGCCCGTGCAGCATAAGTGACAGGCAACACCCCCAGCCGGACGCCTTTCGCATAGGTATAAGCGAGCATACAGGAGGCTGAAGCTTCGGGATAGTTGCCGGCGCGTGTGGGCATATCAGGGATATCGTACCAGGTACCGGTGGCGGGATCCTGCACCTTTGCGGTCGCCGCGGCGAATCTCTTTAGCATTTCGGTTATACGTGACCGTTGGGGATGATCTGCCGGGATATGTTCCAGCACATCCACCAGGGCCATGCCGAACCAGCCAAGGCTGCGGCCCCAGACATGCGGGGAGCGGCCGGTGGCGGGATCGGCCCAACGCTGTGCACGCTTTTCATCCCAACCATGATAGAGCAGACCGCTGCGTGGGTCGCGACTATGACGCTCCATGAGTTCGAACTGCCGCACAACATCGTTGAATACGGTATCCTCATGAAACAGCTCAGCATATTCAGCGTAGAAAGGCTGTCCCATATAAAGTCCATCCAGCCACATCTGCCAGGGATAGATGTTCTTATGCCAAAAGCCACCTTCTGAAGTGCGGGGATGCGTGACGAGTTGCCGGCGCAGTGCATCCGCCGCCTTCCGGTACTTCTCCTTTCCGGTGACCCGCCAGAGGGTCAACAACAACTTGCCATTATTGACATGGTCGATATTGTATTCATCCGGGCGATATCCCCGGATGATGCCATCTTCCTTAACATAATGATCCATGCTCTTGGCGATGTACGAAAACCACTTTCGATCCCCTGTAGCATTCCACACCGCTTCCATGCCCTTCAGGATCACACCCTGATCGTATCGCCACTTGGCGGCCTTGTCACCCGCCAGCAGGAAGGAATCAGGCCATATGCGCATGGCCGTGGCACTCATGCGCTGGCTCCAGGGTTGCTGTGCATAGGCTTTATTCTGTAATAAAAAAGAAATGATCAAAAGTGAGATAAAGAGGCTTCTCATATTTATATTCATTTTTACCAAATACGATATATGTACATAAATTATCTATCCACCATGAGTACATCGACACATATAAGATCAATTATAAAATTACCACTTATACTTATTTTCGGAGCGCGGCCTGCGATGTTCGGGCAGCCAGTTCCGGTAGTGAGTCCGTCAGCGAGCGCCACATGATCTGTGCGATGAGCCGCGCGCCCAGCTCGCTGAAATGCGTATTGTCATTCTTCCCTTCGGGATGATTGGGATGCTCCCCAGGCTGCAACTGAAGAAAGAGCCATTTGCAATTTTCAGGACCGAATCGCTGATAAAGCGCACGACTCTTTTCATCCAGATCGATCAGCAACACCTTTCCGCGGCGGGCAACTTCAACCACCAGCGGGCTGTATTCGGCGTGGGTGGGCAGGGCCTGTCCGGCAGCATCGAACTTCCGGCGCGACACCGGTGTCACCAGCACCGGCACGGCCTGCCTCGACCGCGCTTCGGCGACGAAACGCGCGAGGTTCATCTTGAAACTATCGGGCGGCGAGTAGCGGTCTCCCTTGTCCATTGACTCGTCGTTGTGTCCGAACTGGATGATGACATGATCGCCCGGCTGTGCAGCATCCAGGATCTGTTGCCACAGACCTTCGGACCGGAAAGACTTGGTACTGCGCCCGTTCTTTGCGAGGTTGACGATGGTGACCGTGCTGTCCCACATATACACAAAAGGCATCCCCCACCCTGTCTCCGGAAAAGCCCGGCGATCCTTGATGCTCATCGTAGAGTCTCCGGCCAGAAAGATCCGGATCTTCCGAGGTGCAGGCGCAGGTAAAATGGCGCTTAGGCAGGAGGCGATCAGCAGGATGGCGATGATTCTCATTTGACCAGGCTATTGAGGTAGATCTCAATTTGAGTGTAGGATGAACCCGCAGGCTGACGGATCGCATCTGAAGGATCTTTCGGATCAAGTCGCTGTTTCCGTTCCCAGGCATCAGGCATCCCATCCCGATCGGTATCCGGTGCCGCCGGCAGATTTTTCAGGGTCGGCCAGGCGGTCAGGGTCTGTTCGAAGGGCGTTCCGTGCGGGAATCCACCCTGCACGTCGATTACCCGGCCGGTGCCGGCGACCACTTCCCGGATGATACGCAGGTCGAGGGTATCGCGATTCGGCAGCGAACATCCGCCATGTGCGAGGATGTCCTTCATGGCCTGTTCCGCCGATCTCACGGGCAGATCCAGCACAGGAAATGGCGTTGGGACAGATGTAGCAGCGATCACCTGCGGATCGGTTGTCCCCGTCACTTGTAAACCCAGCGCATTATCGGTTGAGACGGCAGGTGATCCATCCACATGATTCCCCGCCACATAAAAACGTCCGAAGGGCACTGCTTCATTCCGGGTCGGGTTCACAATGCGGCCGGTCACCCGTTTTGATGTGGAGGGACCCGGCTTGTAGTAGTTACCCACGATATTG
>CANHUK010000041.1 GCA_947463755.1 Chitinophagaceae bacterium | reverse complement strand
GGCGCAATGATCGTTGCCCCCAACAAGAGGGTGATCAAAAGCAAGTGTCGGGTCTGAAGAGACTTAGTCATCGATTACCGGTTGATTTGAGATACTGGTCGATCTGGCCGTGCATTTCAGAAGCCTGCGTCACCCAGGCCGTGAGCTCTCCCTGTTCATCCACGGAATACAAAGTGGCGGAGGGTTTACCCGACACCAGTTCAAAATCCCATATCCATTTTTTGAACCCCTGTAATTTGACGTGATACTGCCTGATGAAATCGAGTTTGTCCAGGGTCAGATCGTAAATACCAGCGGTCCTGTCCAGGCTTGCCGTGAAGAGCCTTTCCGTTTGCGGATCGAAGCGAATGGCGGTCACCCGGGTCTTATGAGCATCGATCGACGACTTCCATTCCGGCAGATAAGACTGTCCCGGCCCGCCTCGCTTGTATGCCCTGATCTTGCCCGACTCGCTGCCGATGAACAGCCGATCATCATGGATCGCCAGGGCTGAGGCCCCGGGCAGCATTTCATCCACATTCATCTGACGGAAATTCACAGTACCTGCCGGCGCAAAATAGATGCCTTTGGAAGAAAGGGCGGCGACACCATCCGCTGACTCACAAAATGCCAGAACGTCCGGAACGTCCAGCCGGCGCAGCACCGGACCTCCACCCCTACGGTAGGCATAGATCCGGCCGTCAAAGATGGTCAGGATCTCGGAGCCGGTCACGACCATGCCGCCGATCACGCCGGGCGTTTGCGGAAGCCTTGGCAGCGGTATTGTCTTATCCTTCTTCAGGTCGGTCAGGAATAATTCTCCCCGCACGTTCACGAAAACCAGACTGTCGCGGTCGATGAAGGCCACCGCACGCAACCGGGCGTCATTTCCCTGGACCTTGACAAAACGCGACCTGCCGTCCACCCGATCAAAAATGAGAGGTGCCGTGGTATCCCCTACCGCCGCGATCCGGTCGCGACGAAAGATGGCGATGTCCCGAAGACCCGCCAATTTGACATTGGCGACCACCTGACGCACCGTACTCTTTCCCTTCAGCTCCTCTTTGATCTGCCGATTTGCCATCGATAACAGATCAAAGAGGTAGGGATCGGGCATGACCTTTCCGTCGTACTTATTTCTTGAGCTGCTGTCGTAAGCCACATAAGCATCCGACACTTCCCTGATGAAGCGCTTACGCTCTGCATCGGACTCGAAACGCCCCGTAGATGCCTGATTGTAAAGAGAAAGTATGTGCTTGCCGGCGGACTCAAAATCTGCATTTCTACTGGCGATCTTCCGAAGAGAATCCTGCTCAACTGCCAATTTCAGGGCCTGCTGACGCGACCTTTTAGCCGCAATTGCACTATCGAGGGCTTTGGTTTCGTTTTCCTTTGCTTTTTTATTCGCGATCCTAATACCTTCTAGTAATTCATCTGCCGCTTTCTTTGCACTATCAGCAGATTTCTTCTCTCTATTAGCTTTTTTAGTTGCTTCATCTGCTATTTCACTCTGATCTATGGCCACCTGCTTGTCAAGTTCAGCACTTTCTTTGGCTCTCCTGGCCTTATCTCGTTCTACGTTTGCTATTTCCTCTTCGCTTTCAGCCTTTTTTTGGGCGGATACCGCTTTAATACCCGCGTACCAGGCCGTTACTGCCAGCATGACACTGATGATCGCGACCACCACCCCGATCAATACCCGCTTCCGGGCCTTTTTCAATTCCTCCTTTCGCTCCCGCTCCCGCCGGTCGGTCTCTTCGATATGTTTTTCATGGCTTTCACGCAGATAGGCTTCTGCCGGCCGGTATTGCGTATTGAACTGGGCCGCCCAGGATGGCTGGGGTTTGAAGGTCTCCCACCACTGCTTGAAAATATCCAGATCCGGGGGTCTGAGGTAACCTGACTGGCCTGCAGCATGCAGGCGGGCCGCATCTGAAAGCCGACGGTAAAGTGTTTCTGCCTCGCGCTCCATGGACACCCATTCCTGCAGGCGTTTCCAGTTGCGGAGAGGATGGGTGGCCGACAGGGTCACCACCCCACTGTCGGGCATGCTCTGCTCACGGAAATGCAACAGTTGACGATCATAGGGTACCGTCAATGACAGCACTCCGGGATTCGACCCGTCGAACCGGCGCAGGAAACCGGTCAGTGCCCCGCGGTCGAGGGCCCTGCGCTCTGCGATCTCGCGGACGGTCTGTGGCTTCTTCATTGCATGGCCCTCTCCCGGCTGCACGATGTGGCTGAACAGCTGCCGCATGATATGCTGCTCGTCTTCCGTCAGTGCATCATAGAAGGCATCAAGCCGGCGGGGGATGATGTCCGCCATCTGTCCGAGATGATCCAGATCTGCAGCATCAAGTATATATGGTTTTTCAGCCGTGGCCTGCGACCCGAAACGATCGATGACCGCTTTGAGATGAAGTTGCAGCGCATAGAGATTTCGGAGATCCTGACCGAAGGATGTTCTGATATGTTCCAGTGCCTCTGCAGAAGGCTGTATATATGCCCCTGCCAGACTTTGGGTGATGATCGCGTGGATGTCGTCCTGCCGAAACAACGGCAGGGTATAGAGGCCGCCGCTAAGGTGTGCGTGCAGATTACGAAAGTTGTATAGCGATGGTATGTGGTCTGATTCAATGAGCACCATGATGTATACCGGCAGACCGGGTGTGCTGAGCATCCGGGATATATTCCCCATGAGCAGGTCGGCCTCCACGGTCCCAGACTCGCCGGGTAAATACTTATGCGACAGCTCAAACAATTCCTCGAGGCGATCGATGATGATCAGCAGATTCTCCCCCGGCTGCAAACCGATGCGGTTGGTTATTCGCTGCAAGCCGGCGTGGTCTGCACGCAAGAGGGACGTGAATTCGTGCTGCTGTTCCAGGGAAGCTCTTTCATCTGTACCTTCTGCAACCGCACCCGCCAATGCAAAGGACAGGTTCTCGATGGGCGTAATACCAGGCGTAAAATGACATACCCTCCAGGATTCACCTCCGAGTCCACGGAATCCGTCACGCAACACGGGCAAGAGACCTGCCATCACCAGGGAGGTCTTTCCGGATGCCTCCGGACCTGCCAGGCCGATGAACCTGGATGACTGCAGGATGCTGAGCAGATCCTCCACCTGACGACTCCTTCCGTGAAAATGAGCAGACGCTTTTTCATCGTAGGGACGCATGCCCGGCAGGGCGAACGGCACAGGTCTCTCTATGGTTGGATTGTCAGGCAAGAGCGAATAAATTGATGAATGGGCTAGATGAGAACGTGGCGGCCTGAAACCGGATCCATCGCCACCCGTTAATGACGGCAATAACCGTCACTTCCGCCCAAGAGCGGCAACTGTGGCAGTTGGCTGTAATGAGGTCGCCCGGGACCCCGAATGATTGCATCTGCATCGGAAAGGAGGTAAGCGTGGTCTGACCACGTCCAAATATAACGAAAATGAAAGGCAAATACGTATGCCTTGATCCGGCCATTTCACAAGGACATGCCAGTCAGATGAATTGAATTTGGAACAGAGCATCGGGCAGATCCGACCTCTCCGCTCATCAATCGCTGAACGCGCCGCTCATGCAAGGAAAAAAAAATCCCACTTGCGTGGGATTAGTCGTTTCATAGGCGTCTCAGTTTCCATGGACGAAATTATCAGTGAAACCGCCTACAGGGCATAACTTAAATGTCGCAACAATCATTTTTTTTCTGGACGACACTGAGCCTGCCCACACAGGCTGCAGTGGACAATTCCATGATGTCGGACACAGGCCAGCTGGTAAGCGAAGAAATATCGATGATGAGTCTGCGCATCCACCGGTCCTGCATGAATGTCTGAGGTCTTGTGTGATGCATCAGGAATCTGTAGAGATGTCTGATGACACGGGTTCTCGCTGTCAGCGCCTGCGCTGCATCCATATGATCGGAAGGCAAGTCATGCTCATGAAGCGTGGTGGCGAAGGAAAGTCCCCTGAGATATTCCAGCGTTGGATCGCGATCCTCCGAATGCGCATTGGAACCAACGGCTGCCGAATGAGCCGGTATACCCTGTGAACGCTGCAGACACTGTGCCAGATGCTGCATGGCCATGCCCTCAACCACAAAACGCCGATCGCCGTCTGCAGACTCAAAGATCACGCGTCCGACAGGAAAACTCCCGGCGTCATCTGTCTGTTCAGATATGGTCTGGAGACGATCAAGCGCACCACTGACATGCATACAACGGGTCGCCTTCTCGAGTTCAAGATATCCATTCAGTCGTTTGCGCAAAATACCTGCAGCCACCGGATCCATTCCTGCGATGGTCAGTCCGATGAGCCTTTCGATCGCATAACCAAATACAATGAACACCTTATTCGAAGAGACGCCCTCTAACCGACACAATACAGGCATCATGAGCCTGTGCGCCAACCTCACTGAAGGTGCCGATATGTCGAAACGGAGGACAGTGGACAGGTCCATTTCAAAATACCACGGCAAAGAGCGCACGACCTCATCGATCATGGCTCCACGCGGCTGGGCGGCAGACGGTCTTTCCCTGATCTTGACAGCCGCCCCCATCAGTTGAAGGATTTGATTTCAGCTTCGATATTCACAAACAATACCGCCATCTGCTGATCCAGACTTGTACAGATCTTGAACAGCTGATAGGTTGTACAATTGACAACGCCACGCTCGATACGACTCAGCTGGGCGTACTCCATGTCAGAGGAAAATGCCAATTCCTCGATGCTCATTTTTCTCCCTTTTCTCAGGGATCGGATCCTGTTGCCAATGATCTTAGCCAGTTGGCTCTTTTGGATGTTGGAGGTAAGACTCATATTCATACGGGCGTGATTATATCTGGGTCGAGGATAACAAAATGTTCTATCTGTACGCGCAGACATACATCTGCACACACAACATCAGGCGATGCCGGTTCTTGCCATCACATTCATTTTCTGTTCGTCCAGGACGAACACGAAACACGACCGCACACGCAAGTGTGGTAACTGTTCTCTACTTTGAATTGCGGAAAATTTGACGCCAGAAACGCAGGTGGGTATGCATTCCCACAGATCTTTTTATATTCATTTCTCCGGTCGATCCATACCGGAAAATATCAAACACTTGCAGCTGGTACCTGCACCCAACAACACTGATCAGTTTAAAAACGAATAATCATAAAATATTAGTCGTATAAACTGGCTCTTCATAAACAGAACAGTTCAACAAGATGTAGATTTACAATCAACCAATGCATGAACTGAGATGAGTTCCGCAGATAGCTGCAGGATCCCTGATTTTTTTCTCAGGTTGAATGTAAATTGTATGCATATCCGTTAACAGGTTAACGGAGCGCCCCACATATGTGCAATCTATCTTTGGGTAACTCTCTGGGCGCGACATAACAAAAGTAGGATGGCTTCTTAAGAGAAATCATATCATTAATGACATAATTATGTGATTGAGAGCACATAAACATGTCCTGAGCGCAATAAAAAGTAACTGCATGAAAGAAAGGAGATGGAATCATTCTACGATGTCTGCACTTACACGGCCAGTGAATGCGAGTATGTCGCTTTGCAGTCCCTTTCAATGACTGAGAACGAAACCTTGAAACATCCCGAAAGATTGAGTAAATTCCGTCATCAAACAGAAAAAGGATAAATCCACAGGCATGAAATTTCTTTTCGTCAAATGCAGGCGTGTGCTGGTTGCATTGGGTGTGATGCCATTGTTCCTGATGACGGCATCCCTGCTACCTCCGGTGAAGCCGCCGGCCCGTCCCAACATCATATACATCATGGCAGATGATCTTGGTTACTCAGACATCGGCTGCTATGGGGGCGAAGTGCAGACGCCCAATCTCGATAAACTCGCAGCGGGTGGCATCAAGTTGCGCAGCTTCTATAACAATGCCCGCTGTTGCCCGACCCGGGCATCTCTGCTTACGGGTCAGTATCCACACGCGGTCGGTGTGGGACACATGGTCTCCCTGGCCAATGCCAAATACGAACCCGGCCCTTACCAGGGATTCCTGGATCCTTCGAAGGCCACCATTGCAGAAGCCTTGAAGAAAGCGGGGTATGCCACTTATATGTCCGGCAAGTGGCATGTGGGAGAACGTCGTGAACACTGGCCCCGCAAACGCGGATTTGACCGGTACTTCGGACTGATCTCCGGGGCCTCCAGTTTTTATGAGATCACTCCGGCTGAAAAGGACAAGCGTTTTTATGCACTGGATGACGATATCTACACCATTCCGCAAGAAGGATATTACGCTACGGACGCCTTCACGGATCAGGCCATTGGTTTCCTCCGCCTGCATGCCGAAAAACGCAGTCGCGACCCGTTTTTCCTCTACCTGGCCTACACGGCACCGCATTTCCCGCTGCACGCCCTGGAGTCTGACATTGCGAAATACGAAAAGTTATATGCAGCCGGCTGGGACAGCATACGGGACCTGAGGTATCAGGGGATGAAGAAGGCCGGTTATATCGATGCGCGGTATCCGCTGAGTGCCCGCACCAAGGGTATTCAAAACTGGAAAGATCAGGGAGATAAAGAACAATGGGTACGCAGGATGGCCGTATATGCGGCCATGACCGACCGGATGGACCAGAACATCGGCCGGCTGATCGCCGCACTGAAGGCCCAACATCAGTATGAAAACACCCTGATCGTCTTTCTGTCAGACAACGGTGGTTGCGCAGAAACAGTGAGTACCCAAAACAGACATGATCCCACGAAAAAGATCGGCGAGAAGGGCTCCTATGCTGCCCTGGAGGAAGCCTGGGCAAACGTTTCCAACACCCCATTCCGCATGTACAAGCATTACATGCACGAAGGTGGCATCAACACCCCTTTCATCGTTCACTGGCCGGCCGGGATCAAACCCCGGAAAGGCTTTTCCGATGGTGTAGGACACGTGATGGATCTCATGCCCACGGCCCTGGAACTGGCCGGTGCGCCCGACGCATCGCTGCCCGGACAAAGCCTGAGCTATCTCTGGGGAAAGGCACCCCTCCCTGACCGCACCTATTGCTGGGAGCACGAAGGGAACAAGGCCATCCGCAAAGGAAGATGGAAACTGGTGCGCGATCACGACGATGCCGGCTGGGAACTCTATGATATGCAGTCGGACCCCGTAGAGTTGAAGGATCTGGCCGCCTCGCAGCCGGACCGCGCCAGCGCCATGCTCAATGAATACCTGGCATGGGAGCAGAAAGTCGGCGTAAAGCCTTTCGTTGGCAAAGCCTACGGTTCGAAATGATCATCCCCCTGCTCATCTAACTCATCGTGTTACGCCCTGAAGCCGAAACACATCATTTGACACTACATATGAAAGCAAGCGTCCGTCTTTTTCCAGGTATTTGCCTTTCCCTTTTTCTGTCCACAAATATTTCTGCCGCCACATCGACCCCGATAACGGACAAGCCCTTGGGTCATGTGATGAGCGATAGGCAGTTCAAGGACTCCATCGACCTGAAGACGCCGTTTGGAGATCACCCACGCATTCTATTGAGATCGGGGCAGGAAAAGCCCCTGATGGCTTCCATACGGGGCGATAAAACCTGGGCGGCCCTGCATATGGCCATTGTGAAAGAGGCAGACCGGATCATTGAACTGCCTGTCCTCCAGCGGATCCAGATCGGCCGCCGGCTGCTCGACAAATCGAGGGAGGCCATCCGGAGGATCTTCCAGCTATCCTATGCATTCAGGATGACCGGTGAGCGGAAATATTTCGAACGGGCCGAGCGGGAGATGCTGACGATCGCGGCGTTCAGTGACTGGAACCCCTCCCATTTCCTGGACGTGGCGGAGATGACCATGGCCATGGCGATCGGCTACGACTGGCTGCACGGTGCACTCTCAGAAACATCGCGGACATCCATCCGGGACGCGATCCTCCGCAAGGGGCTTGAACCCTCGCTGGACAAGCGATACAACAGCTGGCTCACGGCAGAACATAACTGGAACCAGGTATGCAATGCCGGGATGACATACGGAGCCCTGGCCATCCGCGAACATCAGCCAGAACTGGCGGTGCGCATCATTAACCGGGCCATCTCTTCGATCCGCCTACCTATGAAGGACTATGGACCGGATGGCATCTATCCCGAAGGGTATGGATACTGGGGCTATGGGACCAGTTTCAATGTCATGTGGCTGAGCGCGATGGAGACCTGCTTCGGGACAGACTTTGGGCTATCGGCCATGCCGGGTTTCCTGCAGAGCACAGGCTTTATGGCGCACATGACCGGTCCGTCGGGTCGGCCTTTCAACTATTCCGATGCGGGTTCTGGCGGCGGCTTTCATCCCGCCATGTGCTGGATGGCGGCCAAACTGGGCGACCCGTCCGTCCTGTACATGGACAGGATGCACCTGGAACGGAGCGGTGTGGCAAACAGGGTCGGCGACCGCCTGATCCCGGCTGCCCTGCTCTGGAAAGCAGATTTTCGGATGGACAGGATCCCCGTCCCCAAAGACCTGATGTGGGTAGGACTCGGGAAGAACCCGATGGCGATGATGCGGACCTCATGGACCGATCCCAATGCCATCTGGGTAGCGATGAAAGGCGGTTCCGCCAACATCAACCACGCACATATGGATGTCGGATCCTTTGTGATGGAAGCCGATGGCGTCCGCTGGGCCATGGACTTTGGTATGCAGGAATATGAATCACTGGAATCCAAAGGGATCAAGCTCTTCGGCAGGGCACAGGATGCCCAGCGATGGACGATCTTCCGACTCAATAATTTCACACATAACACGATCACGGTCGACAGTCAACTCCAACGGGTCGACGGTTACGCACCGATCATCACCTCCGGCATGAGG
>CANHUK010000040.1 GCA_947463755.1 Chitinophagaceae bacterium | reverse complement strand
TTTGCCTCCATCCGGGCCGGAGAACCTGCAGTTCTTCATCCGCGTCCAGGATCATCAGTCGGTCGCAGTGATGTTCGCCGGCCCTCATGGAGGCCAACGCATCCTGCAGTGCCAGATTTCGGTTGGTGGAGAAGTCGACCCAGTCATGCCGGGTTACCTTTCCCGGGATCCCGTAATGAGATGATAATCTTTTGATCAGGGCGGGGGTATCGTCTGTTGATCCGGTATCGGCCATGACGAAATAGTCTACCTGGCCTGGCAGAGATGCAAAGAGGTTCGGCAGGTTGGCTGCCTCATTGCGCACGATCATGTTCAGGCAAATGCCCATGCGGTGAAGCTAGGAATAAATGCCATGCACGGAGAATTCCTGACGACGCTCAGCGCCGGTGATCCAGGTATCATGGGCGCGCAGCCAGGCGTGTCCCTCGAACCGGCCGTCATCAAAGGTGCGGAAGCCGATGTAGAGGGTTCCGGGGATGCCTTTGCGTGCGAGCAGGATCTTACCTGTCAGGGCACGGATGTAGCAGCGTTTCAGCACCGGCAGGTGACGGGCTGCCATGGATAGGGCCGTGGACAGGTCTCTTCGATAGGACAGTGTGACAGGATCGGGATCTTCGGGGGTGGATGTCCTGACCTCACCCTGCCAGCGTCCCCACCAGCGGAAGGGTAAGAGCGTCATGGCCAGCCAAACCAGGGTCGATACCAGCCCTGCCTGCAGACAGAGCAGGCGCACGGTGGCCGGACGACCCATGAAAGAAGATATGTTCCGGATCAGTCCCATATTATGTTGTTTGGTCCTCTGCAACGATGAGCAGGCCGAGGCCGGCGATCCGGTTCAGGAAGGACAAGGTTTCCGTCCGGCATGTATCGGTATCGATCTCGTACGCCGCCAAGAGCGCATTTTGCAACGCGGAGAGTCGGATCGGAGTTTCCAGCAATCGCCAGATGGTGGCAGCCACCCGGTTCAGGCCGAGATAGTCACCGGTTTGCAGATCGAGGAGGATCGTCTCTTGGCCTACGGGATTGGTCAGATGTCGGTCATCCCTTCTGCGAATCAGGGTGTCGGGGGTGAATCTTAAAGATCCTGTGGGTGACATCGACGCTGGGTTTGTAGGCATGATCTTCCGGAAGTTGTCAATAATATGTACCGCGGGCCAGGTAGTTTCTTACATAATCTTCCACCCCATCCTCCAGAGAAAGGAACGGCAGGTCGTATCCGGCCTTCCGCAGTTTACTCATGTCTGCCTCTGTGAAATACTGGTATTTGTCACGGATATCCTCCGGCATATCGATGTATCTGATATCCGGTGCCAGATCGAGGCCGGCGAAGGTTGCCCGGGCCAGGTCTTCGAAACTGCGGGCGCGGCCCGTACCGAGATTGTATAGTCCGGAAGCAGGCAGTGCACTCATCAGCCACTGACAGACGGCCGTCACGTCGGAGACATGGATAAAATCCCTGAGTTGCTGTCCATCCCTGAAATCGGGGCGGTGCGATCTGAACAGATTCACGAATCCGCGGGCACGGATCTGGTTGAAGGCATGAAAGATCACGCTGGCCATCCTGCTTTTGTGGTACTCGTTGGGGCCGTATACATTAAAGAATTTGAGCCCGTACCAATGAGGCGGTGTTTTGTCCTGGGTCAGCGCCCACTTGTCGAATTCGTTCTTTGAGACGCCGTATGGGTTGAGCGGCTGCAGCTTTTCGGGCAGGTCATGGGCGTCAGAATAGCCCAATGCTCCGTCTCCGTAAGTGGCGGCAGATGATGCGTATACCAGGGGGATACCGTCCCTCGTGCACCATTCCCAGATCCGCTTGGAATAATCCACATTCAATCGTTGGTGCACAGAATAATCGAACTCTGTAGTATCGGTTCTGGCCCCCAAATGGTAACAGGCTTCGATCCCGGAGGATTGTCCTTGCGACCAACTGAAGAAATCATCCCGATGGATCTTCGTCCGGAATTTCTTGCCTTCTAGGTTCGGATCCTTGTCTGACCGCGAGAAGTCATCAACGAGGATCAGGTTTTCGGCACCACCATCATTCAGCAGTCGGACCAGACAACTGCCGATGAATCCTGCTGCACCCGTGACTACGATGCACTTTCCGTCCTCAACGGATCGGTTTGTGGAACGTATGGCGACGCCGGGTGTTTGCATGGTTTATTCTGATTGATATCCATGAAGATGGGCCTCTATGGCCGTATCATATCTATTTTTCCATTCTTCGACCTGTCCCCATTCGGCCCCGTCGACCCGGATGCCTCCGTCGGTGACGGTTCCGATCTTCAGCAACGGGGTTCCGGTGGAGGCCACAGCATCAGCAAGCGCAGCGTAGGCCTCTGCCGGCAGGCTCACGACCACACGGCTTTGGGATTCACCGAACCAGCAGGCGTCCTTTCTGACGGGCAGATCGACTGCCACATCAAATCCGAATCCGCCGGTCATGGCGCTTTCGAGGAGGGTGGTGAACAGACCTCCTTCACTCACGTCGTGGGCGGAAGAGATCATCTTGTCGCGGATCAGCCGGGCAACGGTGTGCTGCAGGCCGACTTCCTCCGCGAGATCGAAATGGGGGGCTGGAGAGTATTCTATGCCGTGATATTTGTGAACATATTCCGAGGATGCGATATCATCCGTAACGGCTCCCAGGAGACAGATCACGTGGCCAGCGGCTTTGAAATTGAGGGTCATCCGCTCATCGAGGTCTTCAAGCAGGCCCACCATACCAATGGTAGGTGTCGGATATACGGCGCCCTCGGGATGTTGGTTGTAGAAACTCACGTTTCCGCCGGTGACCGGGGTATCGAAGGCCAGGCAGGCCTCTCCCATACCCTTGATCGCATGCACGAACTGGTAGTAGACCTCAGGGTCGTAGGGGTTGCCGAAGTTGAGGCAGTTGGTAACCCCGAGCGGCTGGCCTCCGCTGCAGACGATGTTTCTGGCGGCTTCGCTGACGGCGATCATGCAGCCAACGCGGGGGTCGGCGTACACGTACCGGCTGTTGCAGTCGGTGGTCATGGCCAGGGCTTTGCGGGTGCCCTTGATCCATACGATGGGTGCGTCAGTGGGCGCGTTGGTGGAGGTGTTGGCCGTACCGACCATGCTGTCGTACTGGTGATAGATCCAACGTTTGCTGGCGATGTTGGGAATCACAACGAGTGCTTCTGCCACGGCCCGCAGATCTTCGGGGACGGAGACGTGCTCCGCGGAGAAAGCCCTGATCTTTTCCATGTATGCTGGTTCACGGTATGCTCTCTCATAAACGGGGGCTCCGCCACCCAAAACAAGGCTCTCAGCAGGGAGCACGGCTTCTTCCATTCCGTTCATGAAGAATCTCAGCATGCCATCGTCGGTCACTTCCCCGATCTCCGAGCAGGGCAAGTCCCACTTGTCGAAGATCTGCTGCACTTCTGCCTCGCGGCCTTTCTTCACGATCATCAGCATGCGTTCCTGGCTTTCACTCAGCAGCAGTTCCCAGGCTTTCATATTTTGCTGACGCTTCGGTACTTTGTCGAGATCGATGCGCATGCCTACTGCGCCTTTGGCGCTGGTTTCGGCGGTGGAGCAGATGATGCCGGCCGCACCCATGTCCTGCATGCCGACGAGGGCACCTGTGGGAATGACCTCCAGGCAGGCTTCCAGGAGTTTTTTCTCCTGGAAGGGATCTCCGACCTGAACGGCGGGAAGATCCTGAGCACTATCTGCCGTGATATCGCCTGATGCAAAGGAAGCGCCGCCAATCCCGTCCTTACCGGTGGCGGAGCCCACGATGAACACCGGATTCCCCTTCCCTTCGGCAGTGGCGCTGATGGTTTTACCCACTTCCACGATGCCAACGCTCATGGCGTTGACGAGCGGGTTGGTATGGTAGCATGATTCGAAATAAACTTCTCCGCCAACGGTTGGCACACCGAAACAGTTGCCGTAGTGACCGATGCCATGCACTACGCCACTGACGAGGTGCTGTGTCTTGGCGTCCTTGAGGTCCCCGAAGCGCAGTGAGTTCAACGCGGCGATGGGACGCGCCCCCATCGTGAAGATATCCCTGTGAATACCTCCGACACCCGTGGCCGCCCCCTGGAACGGCTCGATGGCAGACGGATGATTGTGTGATTCGATCTTGAAAACGACGCCCAGTCCATCTCCGATGTCGGCCAGACCTGCGTTCTCCTCTCCCGCTTTCACCAACAGCTTGCTTCCGTCCCGGGGCAGGGTCTTGAGCCAACGAATGGAATTCTTATAGCTGCAATGCTCGCTCCACATGACGGAATAAGCCGCCAATTCTGCGAAATTCGGCGTCCTGCCCAGGATCCGGCAAATCTGTTCGAACTCATCCGGAGTAAGTCTCAACTGCTGGGCCGTCTCTACGGTCGTGGTCTCCATGTACAAAAAATATGGGCAAAGGTAATATGAGGACCCGAAGATCGGTTCCGCGAGATCCAATATTTATCATAGCTGCCGATTGATCCTCGATCCAACCCTCCAAGGGTGGGGGTACTCTCCAAGAGTTGGGGACTCTCCAAGAGTTGGGGACTCTCCAAGAGTTGGGGGACCCTCCAAGAGTTGGGGGACCCTCCAAGGGTTGGGGGACCCTCCAAGGGTTGGATTCGGAGGATCTGAAAAAGAATTTATTATGATTTTTTTTAATGTTATTTATTTCATGGAAAATTATCGAATCTCTGAGCAGAAATAAATATTTGACAGTATTTCCGTAACAGATATCCCCAATTTTATCCACCGATCGGAAAATAATTATGCTTTTTGCAAAAAAAGACGGAATTTTGTACCACAAAACACATGACTATGCAATCCTTACGTTTCAAGGCCATTGACAACCTGACGTCCGGTAACCACGACGTCAGTGTCGACGGTGTCGGGAAGGTGACTTCCCAGTTCGGCGAGCATGTCTTCACCCTGAAGACGGCCAGAGATTTCCTGAGTGATGAAGCTTACAAGAGCCTGTTGGGGTCCATAAAGACCGGCCACAAGATCGACAGGAATATGGCGGCACAGATCGCTGCGGGCATGCGCCAGTGGGCGGAGACGAAAGGAGTCACGCACTATACGCACTGGTTCCAGCCGCTGACGGGTACATCCGCCGAAAAGCATGATTCTTTCTTTACGCTGAAAAGCGACGGCACTCCGTTGGAGGTGTTTGATGCTGACGCACTGGTACAGCAGGAACCGGATGCTTCCTCGTTCCCGAGCGGAGGTCTTCGCGCGACTTTTGAAGCCCGTGGCTACACTG
This sequence comes from Chitinophagaceae bacterium, assembly GCA_947463755.1. GTDB lineage: Bacteria > Bacteroidota > Bacteroidia > Chitinophagales > Chitinophagaceae > Pollutibacter. The sequence goes on along the minus strand of CANHUK010000040.1, from coordinate 3,624 downwards.
CCTGGGATCCGACTTCCCCGGCATTCATCATGCATATCGGGCAGGGCATGACGCTCTGCATTCCCACCATATTTGTCTCGTACACGGGAGAAGCACTCGACTACAAAGCGCCTTTGCTGAAATCCATCGAGGCGCTGAACAAAGCCGCTGTTGACGTATGTCATTATTTTGACCGGAATGTGAGCAAAGTATTTGCCACCCTCGGATGGGAGCAGGAATACTTCGTTGTTGATGAGGGACTGGCCAATGCCCGTCCGGACATCGTCATGACGGGTCGCACGGTCTTCGGACACACGCCGGCCAAGGGCCAGCAGATGGAAGACCATTACTTTGGCGCCATCCCTGAGCGTGTTTACGCTTTCATGCGCGATTTCGAATATGAAGCCTATCGCCTGGGCATTCCTCTCCGTACTCGTCACAATGAGGTGGCTCCCGCCCAGTTCGAGTGCGCTCCCATCTTCGAAGAACTGAACCTCGCCGTTGACCATAACACCCTGCTCATGGACATCATGAACCGGGTCGCCAAGCGTCACAAGTTGAAAGTGCTCATGCACGAGAAGCCCTTCGCCGGCATCAACGGTAGCGGCAAGCACAACAACTGGAGCATGGCCACGGATACCGGCGTCAACCTGCTGGCTCCGGGCCGCACCCCGAAGACCAACCTGATGTTCCTCGCCTTCTTCGTCAATACGATCAAGGCAGTCCATGACCATGCTGATCTGATGCGCGCTGCCATTGCCTCCGCCGGCAACGATCACCGCCTCGGTGCCAACGAAGCCCCTCCAGCTATCATCTCCGCCTACATCGGTCACTACCTCTCCAAGGTGTTGAACGAGATCGAAAGCCGCGTAGGCGATAAGTTCGATGAGCAGGATGAAGTGATGCTCAAGCTGGACATCCACAAGAGCATTCCGGAACTGCTGCTGGACAACACTGACCGCAACCGTACCTCACCATTCGCCTTCACCGGTAACAAGTTCGAGTTCCGCGCTGTAGGCTCCTCCGCGAATTGTGCCAACGGGATGACGATCCTGAACACCATCATGTCAGAAACCCTGTCCAACTTCAAGAAGGAAGTTGATGCCCATATCGAGAAGGGTGACAAGAAGGAAGTGGCCATCATGCAGGTGATCAAGCAGTACATCAAGGACAGCAAAAAAGTGCTGTTCGAAGGTGATGGTTACAGCGAAGAATGGCAGCAGGAAGCCGCCCGCCGCGGACTTCCCAACCTGAAGACCACGCCGGTAGCTCTCGATCCGATGGTGACGGAGAAAGCCAAGCATCTGTTCGAGAAGCATAACGTCTACTCACACAGCGAACTCGAAGCCCGCCATGAGATCGAACTGGAAAAATATCTTAAAACCGTTCAGATCGAAGGCCGTGTGATCGGAGACCTGGCAGGCAACCACATCCTCCCGGCAGCCATCCGCTACCAGAATGTGCTGATCTCCAACATCAAGGGTCTGAAAGATCTCGGCCTGCCTGCTTCTTCATATGCCGTTCAGCTGAGCGTGCTCGAGCAGATCTCCGAACATATCAACAAGGTCCAGTCACTGGCCGGTGAAATGACAGAAGCCCGGAAGACCGCCAACGCCCTGTCTGACACCCGCGAGAAAGCCATCGCTTACTGCGACCAGGTGAAGCCCTACTTCGATGAGATCCGCTACCATGTCGACAAGCTCGAGCTTTTGGTGGACGACTCTGAATGGGAACTTCCGAAATATCGCGAACTGTTGTTCCTCCGCTGATCGTACCAATATTCATGCGGATGCAACTCAAAAAAGCATTCGCTCAGAACCCGCACAGGCCCTGCCTTGCGGGTTCTTTTTATGTACAGCTTTCCGGATCGAACCCACCTTTCGGAACAAAAAAATCCCGCACGGGAGTGTGCGGGATCCATTCATATTTATTTTATCGACAATAACCTCGGCGGGATGATCAGACCATCTTGAAGGAATCCATGAATTTGGTTGTGAAATTGCCATTTCGGAAATCCTCGTTCTTCATCAACTGCTGATGGAAGGGGATGGTCGTTTTTACCCCTTCGATCACATACTCAGAAAGGGCACGGCTCATGGTGTTGATGGCTTCGTCGCGGGTACGGGCCACGGCAATGATCTTGGCGATCATCGAATCATAGAAAGGAGGAATGGTGTATCCTGCGTAAACATGAGAATCCACCCGGATACCATGGCCGCCCGGTGTGTGCAGGACGGAGATCCTGCCGGGACTCGGACGGAAATCATGATATGGGTCTTCCGCATTGATCCGGCATTCGATGGCGTGCATCGTCGGGAAATAGTTCTGGCCGGAGATGGACTCGCCGGAAGCGATCTTGATCTGTTCTTTGATCAGGTCGAAATTGGTTACTTCCTCTGTCACACAATGTTCGACCTGAATGCGGGTGTTCATTTCCATGAAGTAGAAGTTCCGGTGCTTATCGACCAGGAATTCTATGGTGCCGACACTCTCATAATTGATGGCTTGAGCGGCCTTTACGGCGGCGGCCCCCATTCTTTCGCGTAGATCATCGGTCATGAAGGGAGAGGGAGATTCCTCTACCAGTTTTTGGTGGCGGCGCTGGATGGAACAGTCACGTTCTGAGAGGTGGCACACTGTTCCGTAGCGGTCGCCTGCCACCTGGATCTCGATATGACGGGGCTCCTCCACGAACTTCTCCATGTAGATGCCATCATTCTTAAAGGAAGCGCCTGCTTCGGCCTTGGCCGTATCGTAGGCACGTTCGAGCTCTGATTCTTCCCATACCACCCGCATCCCTTTACCGCCGCCGCCGGCAGTGGCCTTGAGGATGACCGGATAGCCGATCTCTTTGGCCAGTCCCTTCGCTTCATCGATGCTGGAGAGCAATCCGCCGCTGCCCGGCACGACCGGCACACCGGCGCGTATCATGGTTTCCTTGGCGGTGATCTTATCACCCATGGCACGGATCTGGTCGGGTGTAGGGCCGATGAACTTGATACCTGATTCTCCGCAGATCTCTGAGAATCTGGCGTTCTCGGCAAGGAATCCGTAGCCTGGATGGATACCATCTGCATTGGTGATCTCGGCAGCCGCCATCAGGTGCGGAATGTTGAGATAAGAATCGCTGCTGGACGGACGACCAATGCACACGGCCTCATCGGCGAATTTTACATGGAGACTGTCCTTGTCGGCAGTGGAGTAGACCGCAACGGTCTTGATGCCCATCTCGCGGCAGGTCCTGATCACGCGCAGGGCGATCTCACCCCGGTTCGCGATCAATATCTTCTTGAAATTTACCTTCGAGTCTTTTGTCATGTAGCGTAGCTTGAGTGAAACCGGCAGGAGCCGGCAACGGCATGGAGAACAACACGGACATGTGGTCCCCGCACTTAGGAAGGATCCACCAGGAACAGGGGCTGATCGTATTCCACCGGCGAAGAGTCATCCACCAGGATCTTCACGACCCGTCCGGCCACTTCACTCTCGATCTCATTGAACAATTTCATCGCTTCAATGATGCAGAGGACCTTGCCTACGCTCACTTCATCACCTACTTCCACAAAGATCGGCTTATCGGGACCGGGACGGCGGTAGAAGGTGCCGATCATCGGACTTTTCACCACCACCAGGTTATCTTCCTTA